>NZ_JBSHDU010000126.1:0-16246 GCF_053616475.1 Streptomyces sp. NPDC055815
CTTCGTCGAGGCATTGGAACCCCTTGCCCAGGCCGGCACCCTCCACTGGGAGATCGACGCCTGACCTGAAAGATCATTTCGTTAGGAGTTCTTAGAGATCGTCTCGTTTGGTTCTCCGGGCAACTTGGTGAAGTGCCTGCGGCTGTTGTGGCGGGCAGCGTTACATGCCACGGTCCGGCCCGCTCCAGGGCTCTGGCCGTTCGTCGGCGGTCATCGGAAGTCGGCGCAGCTGTACCGGGCCGGGGTAGAAGGAGGAGGTGTTGGGGCCGGCCATGTCTTCGCCGATGAGATAGCGGTAGAGCCATTCGGCGAAGCTCATGTCGTATCGTGCCCAGCCGCCTTCGCCGTCTTCGACCAGGAGCCAAGGGGCCGTGTCGTCCGCAGTCATGAGGAACAACGTCTCGCCTCGGTCGGTGCTGGCAATCGGCCACAGTCCGTTGCGGGTGCCGAAGCTCAACTCAGTGAGACCGAGCAGCAGGCATGGGTCCTCGTCCGGGTCGACGTCTTCCCAGGACACCTCGGACCAGGCGCGGACTGTGTCCCGTATGTCCTGGCCCAGGTTCCAGCGTTCGGTCGCGGGATGGTGCAGATACAGGTGGCCGTTGAGCTGGATGGGGGCATATGCGTCCACGAGGGTCCGGTAGTCGGTCGGCAGCTGGATGCCGAGTTCTTCGTGGAGCCGGTCCCAGGCGGCAGGGTCCGCGTAGCGGTTCTGGGCCGGGCCGAGCATCGCCATGGCGGCGGCCAGGTAGTCGGTCATGGCGGTCCTCGCTGGTGTGTGTCGTCTTTGCGGCAGGATCATCCCAGCTCGGAGGTCTCGCCGGTCAGGCTGTCAGCCTGCGGTAGCAGATCAGGGCGGCGGCGATGCCGGCGAAGGCCAGGAAGTGTTCGGCCTTGCGCTCGTAGCGGCGGTGCAGACGGCGGCACCCGGACAGCCATGCCACCGTGCGCTCCACGGTCCAACGGTGACGGCCCAGGCGCTGGGAGGATTCGATGCCCCGGCGCGCGATGCGCGGTGTGATGTTGCGGGAGCGGAGCCACGTGCGCAGGTGGTCGAAGTCGTAGCCCTTGTCGCCGTGCAGCTTGGCCGGTCGGCGGCGGCGCGGCCCGCGGCGGGACCGGATGGGCGGGATGCCCCGCACCAAGGGTTCCAGACCCTGGCTGTCGTGGGTGTTCGCAGCCGAGATCCCGATGGAGAGGGGTAGACCGGTCCGCTCCGTGATCAAGTGGATCTTTGATCCCTTCTTGCCGCGATCTACGGGATTCGGACCCGTCAGGTCCCCCCTTTGAGAGCCCGCATGTTCACCGAGTCGATCGCGCACCGCGACCAGTCCAGTCCGCCGCGTGCGCCGAGCTCGTCCAGGACCAGGCGGTGCAGCTTGCCCCACACTCGGGCCCGGCTCCACTCGGTGAAACGGCGGTGCGCGGTCGGCCCGGACGGGCCGAAGCCCGGCGGCAATTGCCGCCACGTGCAACCGGTCGTGGCCACGAACACGATGGCAGCCAGCACCTGCCGGTCTCCATACCGGCGTCGTCCCCCACCTTGCGGTCGCACCGGCGCCGCCGGAACCACCCGCTGGAACAACTCCCACAACCCGTCCGGCACCAACCGCTCCACCATGGCCATCACGGCGGTCAGCCTAGTGATCAAGCCAGTTGAGATGGCCTCTTAGTGCCGGCGCCCAGGTCGGTCGCGATATTCGGAACATCCCCGCGAGGCGGGGGGAGCAGGGTAACCGGCGCTCGGTCTCCCACCGCTTGAGGGGACCATCCCCGCAGGATGCGGGGGGGGGCAGTGGTTGAGGTACTACCTCAGCCACATCATGGGGGGGCCATCCCCGCGGGGTGCGGGGAGCAGAGCATGGAACAGGTTGCCTTCGACCTCAAGCAGGGGCCATCCCCGCGTGTACAGAGAGCAGGACCTGAACACCCCGAGCCCCGCCGAGTCGGCGGGACCATCCCCGCGGGTGGTGGGGAACAGTCTGGGACTACTCCCCCGGCGAGCACATCGCCGGGGCCATCCCTGCGGTGATGAGGATCTTTGCAAATCCCCACCCGGGCTTCTGCCGTTCCCCAGACACGCTCTTGCTCCCCACCTCGTGACGCCCACACGCAAGGACCACGTGTATCGGGCGGGTGCACCTGGCGGACGCTGCCGCAACCATGATCGAATCGTCTGCTAGGCCCAATCCCGAGCAGCATCAGCGCCGAAGGAGATCCCACCGTGTCCGCTCCCTGGGACGCCATAATGACCACTGGCATCGGCGCCGCCGCAACCGTCACCGGCATCCTGGTCGGCGCGGTCGTCGGCCGCCGCAACCAGAATCAGCAATGGCTGCGAGACACCCAGGCAGCGGCCTACGGGGCCTACCTCCGTGAGTTCACCACGATCGAGATCGAACTGCGAGAGGCATACCTCGACGACCGCTCCAACACCGCCGACTGGGCGCCGTTCAACGCCGCGCTGACGTCGCTCAGTCTGGTCGCCACGCCGAACGTCGCCAACGCCGCTGGAGACCTGACCGAGGCCGTTGGACGCCTCGCCCTCATGGTTGCCGACCAAGGCCCCAAGGACCGCGACGAGCTCCGACAGATCATGTCCGAACTTGCCTCCGGGCAAGTCGCCTTCGTCAACGCGGCCCGCCACTCCCTCGACACCTCACAGCAGCCTCTCGGGCGTCAGCTGGGTGGACCGCCGCCCTGACGCGAGATCGAGCCCTATGCGCCGGCGCCACGCTCCGGAGAATGACATTTGACTGGTCCAGCAACAGACGGCCGAGCGCGACAGCCCCAGTTGGTTGCCCTACAACCAACTGGGGCCGAGGAGCAAGGGTGGGGATTTTCAAGGCTGTGGCGGATATTTCGTGACGGTCAGTTCTAAACATCCCGTGTGGCCCTCGATGTCCGTTCCCCAGCATGGTGTTCGTGGGGGACGAACAGCCGTTCTGGGACTTGGTGCGGCCTGACGTCGACGGGGTCGTCGTGGACGGATTGGATGTGCTCGAGGACGCCGTCAGGGTCGATGTGCATGCCGGTGTCCGCGTACTCATGAGAGTGCTCAGTGAGGTACGGATGAATGGACTCTGTCGCTGATCTTGTGATGGGGTTGTGGTCAGGTTCTGAGCAGGATTCGGGTTCGGAGGAGATCGAGTTTGGCTCGGCCGTATCCCGCTCGCTTGATCAGCTTGACCCGGGTGACTTGGCCTTCGACTTGTCCTGAGCTCCAGGTTGATGAGAGGCCGGCGACGACGGCGTCCCGGTCGTGAAGGAGTCCACGGGCGAACTGTTGCAGTGACGGCAGGTCGTCATCATGGACCTGTTCGATCCAGTCGAAGATGTCCTGGCCGCGTCGCTCGTGCATGAGGATGGCGAAGTTGCGGACGTGCTCGACGGCCGTGTCGAGCTCGGGGCAAGAAGCCCGGACGGCCTTGAGGCCGAGCACTTCATGCGGCCGCAGCCGGTCGGGGTGCGTCATTACCCAGCGAAGTGCCCGCCGCGGTTTGGGCAGGGCTGGTGCCGGGGGTGCCGTCTCGACGCCCTGCTTGAGCTGACGGACGTAGCGGTTGACGACCGTTCTGTCTCCACGAAAGCCCTGGTCACGGACTTCCCGGAAGAGCTGGCTGGCGTTGCGGCAGCCCTGGGTGAAGCGTTCGTAGAGGTAGGGCTTGTAGTCGTCGAGCAGGGTCCGTCGCTGGGTGACCTTGACCAGCAGCTCGTCGACGTTGGCGGTGCGTGCGTATCGACGGACCGCGTAATAGTCCAGGTCGAGGTCCCGGCTGATCCCCCGAAGGGAACGGCCCTGGGCCAGCAGTTCTTGGACGCGGCGGTGTCGTTCGCGGATCCGGCCGACGATCCGGCGCGGGCGTCCGTTGACGTCGAATGTGCCGTCCGGCGGTGGCGCCATGGTCTCCTCGTCGGGTGGCCTGGCGGCGTCGTGACCGGCACGGATGCAGGCATAGTGGCTGGTGAGAGTTCGTTCGACGGCTTTGGCGAGGTTGTTCCACAGGTGCCAGACGTCTGCGATCTGGACCGCTTGAGGTGCAGCCGCCCGGGCCGCCTCGGCATAGGCCGATGCCCGGTCGCGGCAGACGACTTCCACCTCCGGATGGCCCTCGAGCCAGCGGGCGACCGTCTCTGCCTCGCGACCGGGCAGGACATCGATGGGACGGCGGGCTTCGAGGTCGACAAGCAGCGTCGCGTAGTTGTGGCCCTTGAGCAGGGCGAACTCGTCCACCCCAAGGACCCGCACCGCACCGGGATCCTCCAGATCGGACGCACGAAGAAGCCGAAGCAGGGTGTCTTTGGCCACCGGCATTCCCATCCGCCGGGCGAGCCTGGCACCGGCCCGGCCAGCCAAGGCCTCGGCGACCCGCGCCAGCAGCTTGCGCAGGACCGGGGTGTGTCGGGCATGGGGACTGGTCAGGCCCGGTATCTGTTCGGCGAAGGTTACTGTCGGGCATCCAGGACTGAGGCACTTGAACCTGCGGACCGTCAGCCGGACAACCGTCGGAGTCGTACCCGCGGCGGCGTCCGCCAGGCGCCGTTCGTACCGACCGTGCACCCGCCACGACAGCGACATGCACCGCGGGCATCTCGCCGAGTCGGCCCGGGCCCGCGTACGAAACGTGACCACACCCGCGTCTCGCGAGATCGACTCCACCACCACACCCGACAGATGCGGAAACAACCGCACCAAACCCCCAGAACCGCACACCTCGAGGCTGCCCAGCTCAGCCGCCCAGCATCACAAGATCAGCGACAGAGCCCGTTCATGTGTACGCCGACATCCTCCAGGCCGTTCAGGCCGAGGCGGACTTTCAGGGGCGCATCGACTGGAGCATGGTGAGCGTGGATTCCACCTCCTGTCGAGCCCACCAGCATGCTGCCGGTGCACCGCGCAGAACACCCCGGATCCCGAAGCGGAGATCGACGCCTCGGCAGCACCGCCCCGACGAAGGCCTCGGCCGGTCCCGCGGCGGCCTGACCTCCAAGATTCACCTTGCCGGGGAGGGCGGCCGCCGTCCCCTGGCCATGCTGATCACGCCTGGTCAGTGGGGCGACAGTCCACAGCTGATCCCGGTCCTGGAACGCATCAGGGTCAAGCGCCCAGGTGGCGGGCATCCGCGCACTCGCCCCGACCATCTCGGCGGCGATAAGGCGTACGGCTCCCGCCGCAATCGCCGCTACCTGCGTAGACGCCAGATCAAGCACACCATCCCGGAGCCGAAGGATCAGCGGGCCAACCGCCGGCGCCGCGGTAGCCGAGGAGGCCGGCCTGCGGGCTTCGACAAGGAGATGTACAAACGCCGGAACGAGGTCGAGCGGACGATTAACCGACTCAAGCACTCCAGGGCCGTCGCGACGCGGTATGACAAGCGTGCCTACGTCTTCCACGGCACCGTCACCGTCGCGTCGATACGCCTCTGGCTCCGACCGTGATCAGCCCGCGTCCAGAGTATCGGCCCGCTTCGCCAGCTCGGCAGTGACCTGCCTCAGCAGCACCGTTGGCGATGGCATGACGGCATACCAGGTATTCGCACTCTCGTCGTTGGCCGGGGCCCAGGCTGCAACTACGGGGAGTTCACAATGGTCGCCGGCCTCCAGTGGGGGCAGCGTCCAGGACATGCCGCGGTAGTGGCCGTAGTCCACGCCCCACGTGGTGAACGACTGGTTGTGGACCTCGTCGATCAGCGCAGCCCACTGCCGGGGTACCTCTCCTGCGTCGGCGGCCCCGCACATCGCTTCCTCGTCACTGCCTCCAACAGTGAGCCGGGTCGTCTCGTCCTGCACCGTGACCGCAGCCAGTCCCTGTCCCCCGTCGTACCCTCCGTCGGCACCTTCCGGAAGCCCTGCCGAGAACTGCACTCGCCTGAGCGGTGTGAGGGCGTCGATTCGCCAGACCGCCGCGCGGCAGTCGATCAGTCGCCCCCAGTTCTCGGGGTCGAGCTCGGGATCGTACGGGGTCAGCAGCAGTTCGACGCGGGCTCCGGGAGTTACCCAGCGTGCGAGCGTGCGGTCACCCGGCAGTTGGAACAGCTCATCGGGCTGCAGCGGAATGCTGGTATTCCCGATCGTCGTGGTGAAGGTCAGCGGGCCGAATGGCGTGTCGATAGCCGGCTGATCGGAGGAACACAGGCGGGTGCGCGGGACGGTGGGGAGCAGCACCGCCCCAGCCTACTGCGGTGTCCCGGTCAAGATCCGCCGGACAGAACCTAGCGGACCATCAACCGGCTCAAGAACTTCCGCGCCGTCGCCACGCGCTTCGACGAACGGGCGTACGTCTTCCACGGGACGGTCACCGTGGCCGCGATCCGCCTATGGCTCCGTCTGCAGTGAAACGCCCCGTTGAGAGGTCCTTGGCGCCTGGGTAGTGGTGGCGCAGTTCGCTGAGTCCGCGCTCGTCGACAGCCCTGACGTCCCAAGATGAGCTGCCGAACTCGGTCTACCAGGGTGAGCGGGGGTCGCGGCGCGCTTCTGGGGTCTGCTCGGGCAGAGCCGTGTTCTGGTCGGTGCGCAGCAGCATGCCCGGGTAGGGTTCGAAGTCCTCATTGGGCGGTGCCGGCTGGTGGAACCGCTCGGTGCGCGGAATGGTGACTTCCACCAGTCGGCCCTCCTGGAACATCCATAGCCCGAAGCAGTCGTCGTCCTGGTCGCGAAGCAGAACCTGCACCGTGTGCGGGTGCGGCCACGGCAGCGACTCCAGGTGGCTGAGCAGGCCCTGGCGGCCACGCAATTTCTCGAACTCCAGGGCCCACCCGAACTCGTAGCCCCACTGCCCCGCTATCGGGACGAAGCGACCTCGCCACGTGCGTTCCGGGTCGTCCTGGGTCAGCGGTTCCATCACCTCGTCCGCCCAGCGGGCGAGCACGATGACCTCAGCGTCTCTACTCATGCCGGAGTATGACCGCATCCGCCTGATCCACCGCAACCAAATTCCTCAACCGGTCGACGCAGGCAAGGACGGGCGGATTGGCGACGAGCTCTCCGTGCCGGCGAGCCCGACGACGGCGCCTCGGGAGAAGCTCATCTGCGCCTATGCCATGGCCCTGATCAGCTCACACGACCCATCGGACAGCCCCTAGGGAGACGGAGCGTTTCTCCGGTGAACCGCCATCCCCCACGCGGGGGATCCCCGGCGGGTTCCGCACACCGGCACCTCTGGTAGCGCTATCCCCTGCGTGCGTGATCAAGAACCTGCTGCGCGGTACCGCCGCGCTCTCCCTCGCCCTGACCCCGATCGCTCTTCCCTCTCCGGCCGTCGCCGCACCGGTGACGCCGGTCTCCGCGGAGGTGCTGAACCTCGCCGCCGCGATCGGGCAGATCCCTCTCGCGGACGAATCCCGCGCCGGGTATGAGAGGTCGAAGTTCAAGCAATGAAACACGGACCTCGACCCGGCCGACGGCTGCACCACCCGCAACGAGGTGCGTCGCGCCGAGGGTTCCGGCTGCGGGGAACGCCGGAACAGCGGATATCGGTGAAGATCATCAGTGGTCGGCGGGGACAGCTGGGGTCATCTGTTCGGGCTTCGAGGGCAGCGGCTTGCGGTCGGCGACGGCGTCGTGCGGGCCGCCCGCAGGGTTGGTTGCGGTAGGCGCCGCGCTTGACTGCCCATCAGCAGCTCCCCGACCTGTCCCACAAGCGAGTACGCACCGCGCCTGCGGTCCCGGCTCGCCCGTGAACAGCAGCTCGCCCAGGACGCCGTCGAACGCGGCTGGCCCCGCAAAGTTGAGCGACACAACGCCATCGCCGAACGGATCCGCGGCCTGCTCGCAGACCTCGGAGAGAGCACCGAAGCCGCCCCTGACGAACACTGCTGACCAGGCCTCCGGCTGAGGGAAGCCAATCCAACAACCAGCTAGAGGTTCGACCGCGCGCCGGGCAAGATCTTCGCCATGAACTCGCTGAACGACACCAACTGGGTGAGAACACGGGCGGACCTCGTTGCTTACATCAAGCAGCTCAGCCAAGAGGCCGAGGTTCAGACCAACGGTTGGGAGAACCAATCACTCGATCGCTACCTCGAAGCGCTCAGCGCCTGGACCAACGACATGGATGGATACTTCATCAACTGCGGAGAGCCTGCTCCCGACCGGCCCGACTGGGGCTTGATCGCCGACATGCTGAGGGCGGCCTGTTTCTACGAATAAGCCATCACCGCCCCATGAATCGTCCAGATAAGGGTTCACGTGGGTCCAGAACAGCGGGGACAGGGCCCTTCGGTCGAACTCGGTGGGGAACAGCGAGGCGTACTTCGGCAGCTCGCCGTCCAGGGCGCGGATGGTGGTGGTGTGCTGCTCGCCGCGCAGGGCGAACAGGGCGCTGCGCGAGGGGAGGACGAGGTCGACGGTGGCATCGCCGGCGGCGGCCTTGACGGCGTCGAGGGTGGCGCGGCGGGGATGGCCGCACCGGTGTCGGGGAGGGCGGCGTCTCCCACGGCCGGGTGCGGACGGCGTAGCGGTAGCGGTCGGTGGCCGAGAGGGTGAGCGTGGACGCCTCGTGGTCGTGGCGCAGGCCGACGCCGGTCAGGACCGGCAGGGTCTCCTCGCGGCTGACCGCGCCGGCGACCGGGCGACGGCTTCGGCGAAGGTCGGAGCCGGCAGGGTGCCGGTGACGTCGCCGGGCTCGGGGAGCGTGGGGTACTCCCCCAGGGACAGCAGCGGCAGGGTGAAGCGGGCGGATCCGGTGGGCAGGGTGAGGCGGGTGCCGTCGAGGTCGAGGTAGACGTCGTCGCGGAGGGCGGCGGTGATGTCGGCCAGCAGCCGTCCGGGGACCAGGGCGCGGCCGGGCGGGTGACGGCGGCCGGGACGATGGTGTCGGCGGAGACCTCGTAGTCGAAGGCCCTGATGCGCAGGCGCTCGTCGCCGGTGGCGTCAAAGGCCAGACGGCACCGGCCTTCGGCCTCAACCCCGGCAGCAAGGGGCCGGTGCACGAGGTCGTCCAGATCCCTGCCGGTGAGAAACCCATCAGCATCTGGGTCATCTCCGGCACAGCCATCACGGCCATCCACGGCGTCCAACCGGGCTACCTCGTGCCCCTGACGTGAGCCGGAGCAGGTCGACGTACGCATCTCTACTGGGTGTGGGCCTGCTGCCACGCGTCGAGGATCTCTGTGGGGATGCGGCCGCGGTCAGGAACCTCGTAGCCCTGGCCTCGGGCCCAAGCTCGGATGTCGCTTGCGGATGCCATGGCGCTGCTCTGTTCCGGCTGTGCAGCGGTGAGATCAGCAGCGGGTGCGAGAGGTGTGAAAAAGGAGCCGTGGTCGAGGAGGCTGCTGGGGAAAACGGAGACGGTCTCTTGCCCGGACAGGACGGCGGCGAGGAAGCCGGCTAGGTCGCCGTCATAGGTGTACCACTGGAAGCTGCGGGCCTGGTTGGCGGCGATGGTCCATTCGTTGGGGCTGCCCGTTGGGCGGGTTACCCAGAAGAGGTACTCGCCGTTATCGGTAACCGCCATGGGAAACAGGTCCTGGGGGTCGGCAGGAAGCGTCGAGGTGGCCTGCTCGTGTTCCCTCTGGAGTTGGGTGCGGATCGTGGACGGCATCGGGCCGGTGAGGCTGGTCCAGGACGTGTGCGCGTGGGGGTGGTAGAGGTGGAGGAACCCGCAGAACGTGCCTGGTCCGTAGGTGTCGGAGATCTGCTTGTAGTCCGCCGGGAGCGGCATGCCGAGCGATTGTTCGACAGCAGGCCAGTCCGTGGACGGTGCGGTCTGGGGAGGCGGACAGAGGCTGATGAGGCGGTCGATGCTGGTCATGGGCGCAGTCCTCGGCGGTGGCGTTGTTGCTGGTCGTGAGCGGGGTTGGTGAGTGGTTCGCCGAAGAGCAGGTTGCCATGCTGGTCGAATGCTTCGAGCTGGATGTACCTCGGCACGGTGTCGGGCAGGTCGTCGGTGTAGTCGAGGTAGACGTTGTAGGTGACGATCTTTCCGGCAGCCACGGCCCGGTAGACCTGGTCTTCCCAGTGCCGCATGTCCGGGCTGTTGGTGGGGGTCTGGGTGATGGTGAAGAGGTTGTCGAGGGTGTCGCCTGAACCGCCGAGCCGGTTGGCGAGCATATGGCCCCGTGCCTGGTTGTGTATGCCGCCGAGGAAGCCGGGCGGCCGCAGGCTGCGGTTGGCGTCAGTGCCTTCATCGAGCATGTCTCGCGTGATGATGGCGTTCATCTCAAAGGGACGACCGTGGGCGTCGCGGGTAAAGGTGACGCGACCTCCCCAGGTGGGGTCGGCGGAGCAGCCGGCCAAGCCGAGCGGGTCGCTGAGGGTGAAAGGGTTGGGAACGTAGGTGTAGTGGTTGATGGCCGGGGCGAGGCCGAGTGGGTCGGGGGTGAGGTAGCGGCCCTGGTGGGGGTCGTAGTAGCGGTTGACGTTGTAGTGCAGTCCGGTTTCCGGGTCGAAGTACTGTCCGGGCTGGCGTAGCGGGGTGTAGGCGGCGGCGTCGCGGTTCCATTGGGTGACGCCCCATGCGGTGGTGCGGGCCTGCCAGGCGGTGACGCCGTCGGGTGTGAGCAGGTCGCTGGGGCTTCCGGTGAGGTCGGCGATGATCGCTGTCGGCGTTCGCGTGAACGTGGCTCTGGCAAGATTTTCGTACGCGGAGATCATCCCGGTGACACGATCGGGACGGCCTCCAACGGACACTTTCAGCCGAAGGTGCCATCGTCACGGACGGAGAAGTGTTCGCAACCGTCGTGCTCAAAACGCACGCGCCCGTCGAACCGAGAGTCGGCGTGGGTGCAGGCTCCCCAGTCCAGGCCCAGATCTCCGCTCAGCGGGATCCAGAACCGGCATCCGCCGCATTGCTCGTCGAACCATTCATCCCGGTAGCCGGGGCTCCCCGTGGAGCGATTGATCTGCTGCAACCAGCGTCTGTGGACGTCGTCGCCCGTGTCTGCGTTGCCGTCCGTCTGCGGCCTGCCCAACGCCATCCGTTCCCCACCCTCTCGCCGAATTGGCAAGGTCAATCTGCACGGAACCGGCGGCCAGCCGCCAGCTGATTTCTGCGAGCCGCAGGTCATCGGCCCAGTGCGCCGCAGCCATCACCTGCAAGGGTCGGTCGGCAGGTCCGCGTAGCGGCGGCGGAGGTGGGCGATCAGAACGACGCGGTGACGAAGGAGAGGGACGCCGGCACGGCCGGCCATCAGGCGTTTTTGCAGTTTGACGTCGGTGATGCGGCCTTCGTTGACGCCGGAGTTGTAAGCGGTGGTGATTCCCTGGGCGACAGCATGGCGGTCTTCTCGAAGGGCTCCGGCGAGGCCGACGAGAGAGGCCAGGCCGCTTTCTTCGAGGTCGTTCAGCCAGCCCGGGAGGGGTGTCGCGTCGCGGTTGTCGAGCATGACGGCGAACCGACGGACCAGATCGTGAGCCTGCCTGAGTTCAGGGCAGCGGTTGAGGAGCCGGGGCAGGCGGTCGTTGATGTGGAGGTTGCGTCGGTGTGGGTGAGTGGTGATCCAGCGGGCAGCCTCGCGTGGGGAGGGAGGTCGCTCGCGTGGTTCGTCCAGGGGCAGGCCGGCCCCGCCGGAGGGGCGCGACGGCCATCTTCACGCGCTTGTAGTGGCCGAGGTAGCCCTTGGCCTGGAGTTCCTGGTGCAGGATCTTCGCGCTGTGCTGTCCCTCGTCCCAGCGTTGTTGCAAGTAGTCGAGGTAAGGGTCCAGGGTAGAGGGCTTGCGGGGCGGACGGCGCATCACTTCCTGCCAGGTGCGGGCCCGGGCGTATTTGCCGACGGTGCGGCGGTCCAGGCCGAGTTCCCGAGCCATGGAGCTGTGGCTCCGGCCGGTCAGTGTTAGGGCCTGCACGGCCTCGAAGAGCCTGCGGGCATGGCGTCCGGCCCGGGTGTCGGCCGCGGCGTTCTCGGTGGTCTCCTCGGCCGGTGCGATGTCACTCTCGCCGGCCGGGGGCAGTGCCGCGGGCAGGCAGCCGCGGTGGGCGGAAGCGATGTCCTGGACGCGGCGGGAGAGGCCCTGCCAGAGGTGGAATCGGTCGCTGACCTGCACCGCGTCGGGGGCTCCGCCCGTGATGCCCTGTCGGTAGGTGAGGGAGCCGTCGCGGCAGGCGACCTCGACACCGGGGTGCTCGCGGAGCCAGCGGCTGAGCTGTTCAGCGTCGCGTCCCTCCCAAAGTGTGAGTGGGAGCCGAGTGGTGGCGTCGACCAGGAGGGTGGCGTAGGTGTCGCCGTAGAGCGCGAAGTCGTCCACCCCCAGCACCCGGGGTGTCACCAGCGGCGGGAGCGGCACCCGCATCAGCTGGGACAGGACGGTGCACCGCGAGAGCCTGATGTTCAAGATCCGCAGCATCCGGGCACCGCCCCGGCCGGCCAGCACCACACCGACGTCCTCCACCAAGCGCTGCAATTGCGGTGTCCGCCGCTGATAGCGCACGGTCAGCCCCGCCACCTGCTCTGCGAAGGTCTCCTTCGGACACGTCACGTTTTCGCAGTACAGACGGCGTACGGACAGGTCGATACGCAGGGGCCGGTCCCCAAGAGAGACGTCGGCAAGGCGCCGAACGTAGCGGCTGTGGCACCACTCGCTGGGCCAGCCGCATCCCGTACATCGTGCGGGAACACCGGACCTCGTACGGGCGTGAACCGCCACACCAGCATCAGAGACATCAACCGACACGACCTGCACATCCGCCAACTGCGGTAACATGCTCGCTAGTTCAACAGAGCACAACCACAGGCTGCCCGTTACGCGGACCGGCCGACCGTGTCACCGGGATGATCTCCGCGTACGAAAATCTTGCCAGAGCCACGTTCACGTGTACGTTGACAATCGCGAAGAACCTGCGGTCGGTTTCGCCTTGGGTGGCTCCGCGCGCTTCTCGTTGGACGAGGGGCTGTAGGCCGAGGTAGTCCCAGGTGAGGGTGGTGGTGCCGTCGTACTGTTCGGCGATCTGGCCGCCGTCCCAGGTGTAGGTGATGAAGGATGTGGTGTGGCCGTCCGCGGTGGTCTGCTGTTTGGCGATGCGGCGGCCGAAGGCGTCGTAGTGGTAGTCCCACTGGTCGCCGGTGGGGGTGATGACGCGGGTGAGGCGGTCTTCGGCGTTCCAGGTGAAGCGCCAGGTCAGGGTCTTGCCGCTGAGGGTGCGGGTCTGACATTGGATGGTGCGGCCCTGGGCGTCGTAGGTGAATGCGGTGCGTCCGGCGCGTATGAGTCGGCTGCCGGTGTAGGTGTGGTCGCCGGCGCTTTCCTGGCCGGGGGCGCGGGGTGGGAGGTTGGTGTGTGCCAGGTCGCCTGCGGCGTTGTATGCGTACTGTTCGTGCCAGTCGTCCGCGTCTACGGCGGTTATCCGGCTGGCGGGGTCGAGGGTGTAGGTCCGTGTGCCGGTGCGGTTGTCGTGGAGCTGTACGGGGGTTCCGTCAGCCTGATACGTGGCGGCCCGGTCGAGAAGCGGAATGAGATCGTGGGCCGCGGTCTGGCTGGTGACGCGCCCGACCGGGTCCCAGGAGTGCTGCAGGGTAAGGGATCCCAGGATTCGTCTGGTTTCCCTGCCGAGTGCGTCACGTGTGAAGTGGAAGGTGTGGTCGCCAGCCTGGTAGCGGGCGAGTCCCTCGGTGGTGTACTCGATGAGGGAGATGGCTCCGGAGGGGGTGCGACGGTGGATGGGCCGACCCATGGCGTCGTAGGCGTGGGTGAGGGTGCGTCCGTTGACCGTTTCGGACACGGTCCGGCCCGCGGTGTCCCGCTCGAAGGTGATGTCGGCGTGCTGGGTGGTGGCGCGCACCAGGTAGCCGGAGGCGTCGTATGCGAAGGAGGCCGCGGTGCCGTCGTCGTGGGCGAGACGGGTGACGCGGCCGAGGTGGTCGCGCTCGTAGGTCAGGCTCTGTCCGGCGGCGTTCGTGCGGCGGGTGACGCGGCCCAGGGGGTCGCGCTCGTAGATCAGCGTGCGGCCGTCGAAGTCGGTCTCGGCGATGAGCCGGCCCGCCGCGTCGTAGGTGTAGTGCCACTCGAGGCCTTGCGCGTTGGTGACCTTGGCCAGGCGCAGTTCGGTGTCGTGGGTGAAGCGGTGATCGGCTCCGTCTGCGGTGAGGGTAGTGGAACGCAGGTCGAAGTGGGTGGTTGAGTGGGTGGTGGTGCGACCCATCCGGTCGGTGTGGGTGGCGAGGTTGCCTTCCGGGTCCCAGGTCCACTCTTCGCGGGTACCATCGGGCAGTTCCCGCCAGGAGGGCCGGCCTTCGATGGTCCAGCCCTGTTTGAGAGTGCCGCCGAGCGCGTCCGTGGCGGCGACGATCCGGCCGAAGGGATCCCTGACGAAGACGGCATGGGCTCCGTCTGCGGTGATGATCTGCACCGGCAGGCCCGCGCGGTCGGTACGGATGGTGGTCCGGTCCCCGGCCGCGTTGACGATACCGATCAAGTGGCCGTGCTCGTTGTGCGTGTAGTGGGTGCTACCCCCGGCCGGTTCGACGACGGTGACCCGGTTTCCCCGCTCGTCGTAGGTGAAGCGGCTTACGGTACCGCCGCGTTCGGTGATCTCCGTGGGCAGATGAAGGTCGTTGTAGGTGGCTGTGGTGCGCACGCCGTCGGCAGCGATCACGGCGATGAGGTCGCCCTGGTTGTCCCGTTCGAAGCGGATGGTGCCGTCGGCCGCGTCGGTCTGGGTGATCAGCTCGTCGCGGGCATCGAAGGCGAAGTGACTGGTGTGACCGAGAGGGTCGGTCTCAGCGACAACCTGCAGCGCTTCGTTCATCTGGAAGATGGTCGTGGCGCCCACGGAATCGCTGTAGCGGGTCTGGGGATGACCGGTCTGCGGATGGATGTCATAGGCGAACTTCGACGACAGGAAGCCATCAGGGCCCACTGTGGCCTTCACGCGGCCGGTCGAGTCGTAGACGTAGCGGAAGGTTGAGTCGTTGCGGTCGGTCCACGAGATGATCCGCCCGTCCGTGTCATAGGCGAGGCGCAGCGGGAGGCCGGACTCGTTGAAGATGTCCGACAGCAGGCCCGCTTCGTCGTAGCCATAGCGGCGGATCTCGACCAGGCCGGTGGGCGTGTGCAGGTGCAGGGCGGTGGCCCGGCCGTCTTCGGTGGTGATGCGTGCGGTGTATCCGCCGGTGTGGGTCACCATGGTCGGTGCGCCGTCTGGCCTGCGGGAGATGGTGATCCGGTTGCCGTTACGGTCTTCGATGCCCGTCAGCCAGTACGCGGTCGATGCACGGTAGGGGCTGCCGGTGAACAACCGGGTCAGTCCGCTTCGGTGGTCAGTGACCCGGTAGGTCGTCTCATCTTCGCGCTGGCCGTGGTGGGCGAGTTCGAGCTGCGGTCCCTCCAGCGGGGCCACCGGCTCTCCCCCATCCTGCGGCAGAGCTGGGTAGACGAGGAGGGAGCCGTCCTGCCGTGCCCAGACGGCTCCCGGCGATGCCAGGTCGCGTTCGACGCGCTCGTCCAGTGTGGAGGCCCAGCTGTGGCCGTACCACTGTCCAAAGCGGCATCCGGACAGATGGGTTCGACGCAGGACGAGTGGCAAGACCCCGGGCAGCGACAGGTCGGTGTGCGTGAGAATCATCTCGCCCGTCGCTATGTCGACCGGGTCGTTCTTGCACCGCTTCTTGCCTTCGGGGATCGCGTGGCGGCGTGGTTCGTCCTTCGCGCTGTTCAGCCCCTTGGGGGGCTTCCTGTTGTCGCCTTTTCCCCCGTGATCACGTCGGGGGCCACCGCCATTGCGGTCGCCGCTGAAAATGTCGTGGTCGCCCTTTCGCTGGCCGGCGAGGCGATCGCGGATGTTGTCGTCGTTGTTCTTGTGGTCGACGGATATCTGCTTGACGGCCTTGGGGAGCGTCTTGCCGACGTGGTCGCCCATGGTTTTCGCGGACTTCACCAGTGCGCCCATGGCCTTCTCGATGACCGGGTCCAGGGCGTCGGCGATGTCGTCCCGGCCCCTGTTGCGGCCCTGGGCCGACTTCGCCCGGGTGAGCTTGCCGGCCGTCTTGCCGTGGATGCCGGTGCTCACGCCGTTCAGCTTCGTGCCGGCCTGCTCGTGCTCGTCGTGCTCGATGTGGAAGCCCTTGCACCCAGCGCCGCCACGGCCGCCGCCGGCGGAGGCGAGGTTCAAACCCTCGTTGGCGCCCTGCACCCCCTCGTCGAAGCCGTCCTTGCCGGCCTGCTTCGTCTGGTCGAGGTCGACGCCGTTCTGGACGCCCAGCGCGTCCATGCTCACCTGCACGACCAGGTCCGCCGCCATGTTCTCCAGCGCTGCCACGACCGGCTCGGTCATCACCGAGACGACATGGCCGACCGCCTCCTCCATCGCGGCCGT
>NZ_JBSHDU010000127.1:0-16112 GCF_053616475.1 Streptomyces sp. NPDC055815
GGCCTACCCCGGCGCAGAGCGCCGGATATTGGGTCAATTTGATTCGCGAAGCGAATTCAATTCCCGCCCGATAAACCGCTCGGGGCGGAGTTGCATTCCACGAATTCCGGAAACTCTGGTATAATTGAAGCATGCATCAAGGTTTGATGCAGGAAAAGGAGGGCGCCCTATGCCCAAGTTACGAGTAAATTCAGGAGAGAGTAATGGAAATCGGTGTTGCCATTCTAGTGGTTAAGGGAATTACGGCGCTGGCGGGTTTGGTGGTGGGTTCCCATAAGGCGTACAGGTACTTTAGATTCGAGAGGGGTGGTAAGTAGCCGCAGGTCAGAGCCCTGCGAGGGGTCTTTTTTGTCTGCTTGAGCCTTTTTTGAAAACAGAGAGGGCCCCTTCCCGTATTCGGGGAGGGGCCCTCTCTTGTGCTTTATCGGATGCGGCGGAGGAGGGCTTTGTGGGTGGGGTCGTGTTCGCGGGCGAGGCGGGTGAGCTCGCGGAATACCTCGGCCTTGTCGAGTTGGCGGCGGCCGGCCTCTTCGCGGAGGGTCAGGATCCAGAGGTCGATTTCGGCGGCCTCTTCGGGGTCGAACCTGATGGTGGTGGGGATGGCGTCGGCGGCGGCGGGCGGTGCTGAGCGCCCGCCGCGGCTGCGTCCGGGCTTGGTCTTCGGAGTGCTGCGAGGAGGCTCCTCGAAGAGGGTGTCGTCCTGCTGCTTCTCCTCGGCGGCGTGGTCGCCGACCTTGAGCGGGGCGACGTTCACGCGCAGGGTGGCGGCTTGGCCGAGGGGGGACGTGCCGGGGGGGATGGGGCGGTCGCGTCGGCTGGTCATGCGGTGGCCTCCACGAGGCGTCGGGCGAGGATCTCGTAGACGGCGCGGATTTCGTGGCTGCCGCCTACCTCTGTGAGGGGCTGGGCGTATTCGTCGGCGGTCATGAGGTACGAGCGGCGGGGGACGGCGTCCCAGAGCTTGTCGCCGCAGAGGGCGCGGGCGTTGGAGAGCTGGCCGACGTGTCCGGAGAGGCGGCCGTCGTAGAGGCTGGGGATGTAGCCGATGACGTCGAGGTCTTCGTTGGCGAGGTCTTCGCCGGAGCTGGCGATGAAGTCCCTGTACCTGACGGCGGCCTCAAGGCTGTCGTACTCGGGCTCGAAGGCAATGAGGACGTGGTCGACTGCGGCGAGGCCCATCTGGGTGAGGTGGCCGAGGGAGGGCTGGAGGTCCAGGAGGAGGAAGTCGAGGTGGTCGTCGGCGCCCTTGAGAGCGCGGACGAGCCGTCGCCAGGCGCCCTTGTGTGCGCCCTCGGCGTCGCGGTCCTGGAGGGTGAAGCGGGCGGGGATCAGCTGGATGCGTTCGGCGTATTCGGCGTTCCAGCCGATCGGCTGCCAGAGGCCGGCGGCGATGCCGTCGCGGAGGTTGTCCGCGTGGAGGGCGTCGCCGATGGTCGGGGTGGAGAGGTCGTCCTTCCACCCGAGGCGGCGGGACGCGTTGGCCTGGGGGTCCATCTCGCTCACGCCGACGCTGTAGCCGAGGGCGGCGAGGGCTTCGGCGAGGCGGACGGTGTTGGTCGACTTTCCGACCCCGCCCTTGTTGTTGCCGATCGCGATCCGTCGCGCTCGTCGGCGTGTGCTCATGAACTTCCTCCTGGTGGGGTGTGACCAGAGTAGTGGTGTCGTGACGTCACGACGTCGCGGCCCCACGGGGTCACTCACCACGGACTTACCACGGGGCTCACCAGGGTCTGCGGGGCGCCGTGGTAAGTGGGCGGTTGAGGAGGCTGGTTCACTTCCGTTCGGGGAACTGAACCACGGGCCCAGAACTGAACCAGGAGGTGGTCAGTCGGCGGTCCATCCGTCTTCACGCCGTCGGATCTGGCCGCCGGGGAACCGCAAGGTGCCGGTCACTGTGCCGAGGCCGAGGGCCTCGATCTGGTTGAGCGTCTCGGCGGCCTGGGTGGCGAGGGCGAGGGCTTGGGCCTCTCGCTCGTGCAGTTCGTCGGGGGTACCGGTGAACATGGTGGTCCGCTTACTTCTGCTGCTCGCGGCGGTCGAGTTCGTCGAGGCCGGCGTTGATGCCGTCGGTGTGCAGGAGCTCGACGAGGTTCCGGATGTAGGGCGGGCTCATGGGGTCGTTCTCGATCTGCCGGGCGAGGGTGGCGGCAGCCTGGATGGCGCCGCGGATCTGGTCGTCGGTGCGGGGGTCCGTGGCCATGATGGGGTCCTTTCCGGTGGGGTGGGCGGGTAACCGCGGGTCGGGTGGCGGTGCTCAGGACTCGTGCGGGTAGTTGCCGGTCCTGGCCCAGCGCTCCCATTCGGTCTGCTCGGCCGGGGGCAGGGTGTTCTTCTGGCGTCGGCTCGCGACGGTGGTGCGAGAGAGTCGGAGGGCGGCGGCGATCTCGGCGTGGCTGGAGTCGGGGATCTCCCGCAGGGCGGCGTCGCGGATGCCGTCGAGTTGGCGGATGAGTCGGGAGGTGTCAGTCAGGACCGGCCACCACTCCTCGCGGGTCTGTCCGCGGCGGAGGTCGGTGGTCGCCCACAGGGCCCGGCCGAGGCTGGCCATGAGGGCGTCGGTGTCCTCGCCGAGCATCTCGGTCTCGATGGCGGTGAGCTTGAGGCTGACGATCCGGCCGCCGTCTCCGGTGGGCTGACTGGTCATCTCCATGGGAGTCCTCCTCCTGTGTGTACGAACTTCGTACACCAAGAACTGTACGTACTTCGTACAGTGGGGTCAAGGGAGGATGAGGGCTTACCGCGGGGCTCACCATGCTCTGAGGCCGGGGGCTTGCCCAAGGGGCTTGCCCACCACGGTCGGTGGCCGGATGCTCGGCCACGATGGCGGTGTCACGAGCGGAGCGAGAGTACGGCGGCCGGCCACATCGCGGCAGCAGAGGCTCCCCCTCGGCCCCGGCCGGGCGGTGCGGTCGCCTCACGCTCGCGCGGTGCTGACGGCGGGGGTACGGCGCCCAGCCCCGTACGCGCGGTGCAGCGGCCGACCCCGCGCCCGCCGACGCCACCCCTCCTGCCGCTAGCCGCTTTTGCTCCGTGCCACCGGCCCGCACTCGCCGAGCAAGGTGGCCACGGAGGATTACGGACCTTGGGCGCCCCCGAGATGAGAGCAAGGCTTGCCGGGCACTGGGCAAGCCCCCGTAGGTGCGGGGCAAGCCGCTTACCACCGATGGCCTCACAACCTCTCAGGTGACGTCTTGACCTGGGAATTGGACCTGAGAGCCTCTCAGCCCCAGACCCGTGGTGAGGCTGCTGGAAGCAGACTTTGTGGCGTCATGCTGCCGTGGCGTCATGACGCCACAAGAGAGGGCCCGCACGGTGTGGTGCGGGCCCCCTCTTGTGCGGGCTCAGTAGCCGATGTGGCGGATGGTCGACCCCTCGGCGTCGAGGAGAGCGCCTACGGTCTCGTCGTACGCGTCGGCGACCAGTTCGGCCGCGCGGGTCAGGTTGCCTGCCTCCATGGCGAGGATGAATTCCTTGACGTCCTCACCGGTCAGGACGCCTTGCATGATGCCGTCCCACAGGGTCTTGGAGATCTTCCAGACGCCGTCGGCGCTGACGCCGAGGGAGGCGGGGAACTGCCGCTCCTCTTCCTCTTCTTCCTCGCCGCCGACCTCGGCCGGTCCGAACAGCTCGCCCTGTTCGCCTTCCGGGACCGGAGCCTCGGCGGCGGGGGGTGCGGGAGGAGGAGTCGGAGGGGCCGGGGGCGCGGGCGGAGCCTCCGGCGGGGCGGGCGGGGCTTCGGCCGGCTTCTTCTTCCTGCCGAAGATGCGGCCGAGCAGACCGGGCTTCTTCTCCCTGGCGGGGGGCGTCGGCTCCGGAGCCGGTGCCGGGGTCGGAGTCGGCTCCGGCGAGGGCTCGGGGGCAGCGCCCTCTTCCTTCTTCCGGCCGAGTCCGAACTTCCACCACTTGGCCATGGGTCACTCCCCCTTGCTGTCGAGGTAGGCGTCGAGCGCATGGTGAGCGCTCTTCCCGCCCTGGATGGCGTCGAGCAACTCGGACAGCGGGGCGGAGCCCTCGTGGGTCCACTCGCGTCCGCCGGAGCCGAGGGTCATGAGGGCGGGCTTGGCCAGGGCGGGGTCGGTCTCGTTGCTGACGTAGGTGACGGCGTCGACCGTGACGGCGACGGGGAAGTGTCCGGCGGCGGCGAACTTGATGAGGTTGCGGTACAGGTTCGCGGTGCCGTGGTCCATGATCAGGCGAGCCCAGTCGGGCCGGTAGTAGATGTCGGCCGCGTACGCGGCGCCGGTGGCGTGGTCGGTCAGAGGACCGGAGGTGCGGGCCAGGTAGCCGCGGAACGACTGGTACGCGCGCCCGTTGATCTGCTTGGCCCACTTCGCGCCGGGGTGCCCCTCCTCGATCGCCTTGACGATCCGCATCCGGCTGGTGCGGACCCGGTCGTACATGCTCTCCAGGGCCCGCTTGTGCTCGGGCCAGAACCAGGCTTCCAGGAACTCGGGCTGCCAGTCCGGGTAGATGTCCAGCAGCAGGTTCATGCTGGGGGTGCTGATCCAGTACCCGCCGTTCTCGGCCTCCTGGAACTTCAGCTCGGGCAGGCCGGCGGGCCCGTGTCCGGGGACCTCGGCGACACGCCAGGTGCCGGGTAGCTTCTTGTCGTAGGTGATGGTGCCGCTGGTGAGGTGGACGGGCTCGCCGATCCCCAGTTCCACGTTGGAGAACGCGCCGAGCCACGCGGCCGACTTGTCGAACCGGTGCACGGCCGCGCGGGTGGCCTCCTCCTCGGTCAGCGTCCGGTGCCACCGCTGAGGGACCATCAGCCCCCGGTGGTTCAGAAACGGCGTGACCTCCCGCCGACGCACGGCCTCGCAGACGACGTCGGTGCGACCCCGCCCGCCGGCGAAGTCCTCGCCGGTCCTGTTCACCGACAGATAGAACGGCGTGATCTTCGGGTAGTCGGCCGGTCCGTGGACGGTGGACAGGGTCCACACCATGAGCGCGTCGAGCATGTCCTCGGGGGTGGCAGGTCCGCCGAACCCGCCGCGTCCGTCGAGGCCGCCGTCCTTGTCGTAGCGGGTGTCGTACAGAGGCAGTGCGACCGACAGCCGCTTCGCGTTCTCTCCGTGGCCACAGATGAGGGTGAGCCAGGAGGCCAGTCCCGCCGGGGCCATGGAGGTGACGAGGCCGGTCCCGGAGGGGGTGGCCCAGGGGTGGGCGACGGGTGCCTGCGGTCCGATGAGACCGGCGGGGGTTTCCTCGTCGCTCTCGTCCTTGCCGACGAGGGGCAGTTCGCGCCGCTCGTCGCAGGTGGGCAGTCCCATGGCGGCGGCGCCCGTGGCGTGGACCCACAGCGTCTTGAGCCCGTACGCGTGCATCAGCTCGGGGACGTCGTCCACGCAGGACGGCATCGCCACGGTGACGGGCGACTGGTTCGGCAGGTGCAGCACGTGGTCGCCGAGGACGCCGAACGCCATGCCGCTGACGGTCCGGCCCTTGGCCCGGGTCTCCAGCTCGAACCACGCGCGGTCGAACGAAGGCTCCCCTGGCTGGTGCATCCGGGCTGCGGGGTACACGGCGGTGGGCACGATGGCCGGCGGGTGAGTCGGCATCGGCGGAACGTTCGTGACGTCATGAGCCCGCGACGCCGTGAGCTCTCCAGCAAACCCTGCTTCGGGGGTGGTTCCGGGGGTGGGTTCCGACTCCTTAGAGAAGTCGAAGAGCGAAAGGGTGGGTCTGGTGGGTCCGGTGGGTCCGCCGCAGGTCAGAGGCTTGATTTCCGGACCCACCCCGGTGGGTCCGGGGTGGGTCCCGGGGGTGGGTCCGCTCGGGAACTCGGTGGGTTCGGGGTCGTCCGGGGAGAACAGATCGCCCGCCTTGCGGGTGTCGAAGCAGTGCATCCGGCGAGGCATGTTCGGGAACTCAGCACGCAGACTCTTCGGCGTCTGACGCTGTGCGTGCTTCCCGTCTCCACGAACGTGCACCTTGAGGTCGGCCAGGCTTCGGAGGGCGGCGGTGAGGTTGTCGATCCCGGCCTGGGCGCCGGCGTCTCGTACGACAGGGTCGATGACCCACCACTCACCTTCGGCGGACCGGTGGAAGCCGCGGACCTTGCGGAAGCCCTCCTCGGCGATCGAGCCGAGCTTGTCCATCTCGGGGTACGCGGACGCCTCGATCCGCAGGGCGTCGAGCGCGGCCCAGAGCTTTTCGTGGTCGGGAACGTTCGACTCGGCTGCCACGGTGATGGCGTCGGAGAGGCGGGCGGCGGCTTCCTTCTCGGCGGCTTTGCCGATCTCGGGTACGCCGATGGCTTCGCCGAGCATGTAGGCACCGACGACCCAGACCATGTGGAGTTCGGCGATGGTCGCGGCGATGCCGCCACCAGCGGGGCGGTGCTTCGCGCACAGTTCAAGGTGGAGTTTCTTGATCTGGCCGAGGTTCTCCACGCGGAACATGCCCTTGCGGATCGCCCACTCCAGGGGCCACCCGCCGTACGACTTCGCGAGTCGCTTGAGTCGCTTCGAGACGTGCTCCGCTCCGGGGTGACCCTCGGGTGCCGGCGACCCGTCGGGCAACAGCATCCTGTCGGGGAAGAACGGCGCCTTGAACTCCTGGAGCCTGGAGGCCAGGTCCTCTGTCTGCCCCTCATGCTTCAAGGGTTCGTTGGAGGAGGAGACCGCGCAGGAGAGCCAGAAGCCGTCCGACTCGCGGGGGGCTCCGTCGGCGGTACCCATCGAGCGGATCGCTCCGGCGACCATCTGGGAGATCTCCCGAGAGGACTCCTGGATCCTCCGGCCGGAGGAGCTGTGCTCGTCCAGGCACAGGGGCAGGAAGCCACGCTGCCGGAGGGACTGGGTGATGCCCTGCTTCGACGCGTTCCACGTGATCATCAGTTGCTGGCGGCGGGGCTTGATGTCCCCGAACGATCCCGCGCAGATCGTCAGCACCGTGGACTTGCCCTGCTGGCCGGGCCCGAAGACGTTGACCATGTGCGCGAGGACGTCGAGGGAGTCGAGCACCGGACCGGCGAACATGGCGCCCTGGACCAGCGCGCTCTTGCCGCACTCGGAGGTCCAGTAGCCGATCTCGTCCCAGGCTTCGGCCGCGTCCTTCTCCTCGCCGCGCAGGGTGCGGTAGCCGAGGGATTGGGCGTTGGCGTCCGGGAAGATCAGGTCTCCGGCGTCGTTGTAGAACGTGCGGGCCGGGACCTCGGGGGCCTTGTCGCCCTCCTCGCGCATGATCCTGGCGAATGCGTGCTTCTCGTCGTTGCCTGTCGGCCGGCGCTGCCCGCACTTCGCCGCCCACGTACCGCGGTCGAGTTCGTCCTCGGTGAGGATGCGGGGGTTTCGCTGCCGCTTGCCCCGGGCGAGGAACTCGGTGCGGATGTACTCGCCGTCATCCGTGTAGTGCGCGATCGTCGCCTGGATCTCGGGGACGTATCCGATCACCGTTGGAGCCTCGTCGATGGTCGGCTGGTGCAGGATCGCGCGAGTGCTCTCCTGGTAGTACCAGCCCCTCTTCATACCAGCGATCGACCGGCAGCCGGGCGGGACGCCATCGCGTCCCAGGGCCCGAACGTTGCCCCCGCGTTGCCGCTCCTGCGACTGGGCGGGGATCTCGGTGGAGGTGCTCACAGAGTCCTTTCTGCGGCCCACCGCCCGAGCGTGACGTCACGACGTCAGCAGAGGTGGGGGAGAAATCTCCCCACCTCTGCCTTACACTCGGCAGCAGACCTATGGCTGGTCGCCGCGAGCCCCTCCCCGGGACTTCGACCTCTTTCAGGCTTCGACCCCTGATTGAGACCCCGGGTTTGGGGCTTGCGGCATTTTTACGTTTATGGATCTTGTTCGGTTGTTCCGTGCAGCTTACGCCCGGAAGTGGACGCCTAGAGTTCGGCGACCGCGAGGTTAGCCGAGGGCTGTAGAGCGTGGTCGTTCAGGACCAGAGAACTCTGCCGTTGTCCGAGCCAGCCGGACTTTCTGTGTACGGGGGCGTCGGTCCGTACGTGCTCAAACCCCAGCGATTCGTAGTAACGCTGGAGACCCGTCGCGGTTCGCCAGCAGTCCAGCCGGACCCACTCGCGGCCTTCCAGAGCGGCCAGGCGACAGGCCCAGTCGATGATGAGGCTGCCAATGCCGAGGCCCGCAGCGTCACGACGGACCATCAGCTTGTACAGGTAGAGAGCCCGCTCCGGGTGGTCGGCAGGAGTCCAGAAGTCCATGTCGGCGGGCCCGCGGCTGACGGTGCCGAGGGTGAGGTCCTGGTCCTCGTCTCGGATCAGCCAGGTGCGACCCTCTTCGATCGCCGACTTCCACTTCGAGATCGCGGCGGCGCCGGTTTCTCGGTCGGACCACTGGTCGGATCCCTGGGCGGCGAGCCAGTTCTCAGCTTCGGTGCGGAGCGACATCAGAAGGGTGATGTCGTCGGGGCTCGCGGGCGTGATGGCGTACGGCAAGGTCAGACCTCCAGTTCGTAGACGAGGCGGTGGCGGTCGCCCGGGGCGATGGTCACCATCACGCGCACAGGGCCGGCCTCGCCGTATCCGATGCGGACGTGTTCGGCGACGGGGGTCCCGGGAGGGAGCTGGAGTTGCTCGGACTCCTGGGGAGAGGGCATCCGAATGGAGATCTCGTCCCTGACGTGCCGCTGGGGGTGCCCGATTGCGGCGAGGATCCCGCCCGGCAGGGAGACGTCCCCCTCCGCCAGGAGCGGGGTGCCCTCCGCGATGCTCATGGGGAAGGACGAGGTCGCCAGTTGGTAGGGCTGCCCGTCGACCGTGCGGAGCCTGATCCGCTGGACGATCTCGGTGCCGACTGGCACCTGCAGCCATGCAGATACCTGGGGGTCGGCTTCCTCCAGGTGAACCGTGACGTGCTGCTCCGGGTCGCGGCCAGCGTCCCGGATAGCGGTGCTCCAGTCATCCCCGGCCGCTGAGTCGCGCCTCTGTCCCCGCTCGAAGCGGGTCAGGTTCCACACGATCGGCCTGTTTGCGCGGACTCGCCGGCGGCCGCCCTGCTCTCCGATGACAAGTCCCTCGCCCTTGAGGACGTCGATGCCCGCGCCCACCGTCTTGAGGGTGACCCCGTAGTGCTCAGCCAGTTCACGGCTGGTGGGGAGGACATCGCCGGGCCGGAGTGCTCCGCCCTTGATCTGCGTGCGCAGATCGTCAGCGATTGTCTTGGCCGTCATGCGGCGAGGGGTCGGTGTCGTCATGAGTGGCAGAGTACACGGATCTTGAAGTTGAGTACATAACTCTCCGTCAGAATTCGTATGGCAACGCGCAGTTGAGTACTCAAGACTTGACGCTGGATCACCTAAGCCCTTACGGTCTGTCTTGTCGCCGCAACTTGGGTACTCAACTCCCAGGCTGTAGCACGCAAGCGGCCCCAGTTCGGCATCTCACCTCCGAACTGGGGCCTAGACCGAACCCTGTCTGATTTGCGCAGAAGGGAGCGATCCTCCATGGATCGTATCGAGTCCATCCGGGTGCCGCAGATGGCGGCCGCCACCGTTTTCATGGCCGGCCCCGAGGGCCTCGCCATCATCGACACCATCGCGGTCGAGCGGGCCGTCACCGGCCGCCGCGGCCGTACCCGCCTGACCAAGGACGAGTCCCGCTACGCGGCGAGCCTTCTCCTGGACGCGGGCCTCGGCCACATCACCGTCGGCCCGATGGTCGGCGTCGACCCCCGCACCATCAAGGCCTGGTTCCCCGAGCGGACGAAGAGCACTCGCCTCTCCGACCCGGTCCGGTGCGGCACCCGCCGCGGCTACCGGGCCCACCTCAAGCGGGGCGAGAGCTGCAAGGTCTGCCGCGAGGCCAACTCCCGCGCGGACGCCGAGTACCGGCGCCACGGCTCGTACGCGAGCGAGTCGGCGGTGGCGGCATGAGCAACTACGACCCGGCCACCGAGTCCGCCGCCGCGTACCACCTGGCCCAGGCCGCCCAGGCCGCCGCCGACGCCGAGGCCGCCCGCCAGGCCGCCGAAGCGATCCGTGCCCAGCAGGCCGCCCAGCAGACGCAGGGCCGGTGATCAGCGTGGGTCTCTTCCGCCGCAGCGAGTCCGCCAGCGACGACTCCGCCCGCACGAACCGGCTCCTGGACTCCCTGGAGTCCGCGTACACCGCCCGCACGGGCGACTGCACCGCGATCCCGCTCGACACCTTCGAGGAGACCGTCCTCTTCGGCGTTGCCGGTGACCCCGCCCAGACCTACCCGCCCGCCGGCCACAGCTACCCGAAGAAGGGCTGACCCATGGCGAACACCCGCAAGTACGACCAGGCGATCCGTACGGCCGAGGCCAAGCTCCAGGCCGTCCAGCGCCGTGAGTCGTGGGCTCTCCCGGCCAGGGACCAGGCGAGCCTGGCCCGTCACTCGGCCGCCGTGTTCACCAAGGCCCTCAAGCTCAAGTCCTCCTCGCGAGCCGAGGCCGCGATCAAGGCGATCTGGGAGAACGCCGCCCAGGAGCTCCAGGCCGAGATCACGGCGATGGAGACCGAGAAGGCCCGGGTCGTCGCCGAGGCTGCCAAGGCCAAGGCCGAGCGCAAGTCCCAGGGCTGGTGGTGACCGTGAAGACGCTGCTCGCCTGGCCCCTGGTCTGGATCCTCACCCGCACCGAGGCCCTGATCGTCTTCACCACCGTCCTCCTGGTGGCGCTGCCGACCGCCCAGTCCCTCCTCGGCCTCGGCCTCACCTCCACCGCCGCGATCCTCTCCGCCCTCCCCGTCGCCATCGCCGCTGCCCTCGGTGCCGGCCTCTGGTGGGTCTCCCCCGGCCGTGGCCGCCGCTCCTGCCGCGACGCCGCCTTCGAGGCCGCCGACCGGCTCGCCGACTGGGCCGGATGGATCACTGTCTACACCGACGAATCCTGACCTTGTCCCCCCTCTGGTGGTGTCGTGACGCCACGAACCCACGACACCACCACAACCGCCAGAACAGCCAAGGGAGGTGCCCAGTGAGCAAGTTCTACGACCCGGACGGCAAGATCTACGGCCTGCCCACCTACCCCAAGTTCCTGGCCCCCGAGGGCCTGGCCACCCGCCGTCAGCTCCGCGCACGAGGGCTCCGCCCCGCCGGACAGCCGGTCGCCGCCCAGATCCTCTGGCACGGCCGCCGCACCCCCGGCACCTACACCCGCCCCGTCCGCGCCGCCTACCTCTACTTCATCGCCCTCGCCGCCCCGGTCCGCCCCATGACCCCCGGCCTCTGGCGAGCCCACGACGCCATGATGCGCGCCCGCCGCACCTGCCCCGCCTGCCGCGTCGACCGCGGCTACGTCATCCCGACGTCGCTCGGCACGTGCCCGGACTGCGCCTACACCGCCGCCCTCGCGGCCTGAGAGGACCGACCCGTGAACGACATGCAGCCGTACACCCCGACCCCCCTCCCCGCCGCGATCCCGCCCGGCATGACCGTCGCGTACACCCCGCAGGGGCAGCCGGTCTACATCCCCACCCAGGGCCAGCCCCCGGTCATCGTCCAGATGCCCACCCAGCCCATCCCGCCGTGGCTCCGCAACGGCCTCCTCGTCGCGGTCGGCCTGGTCATCCTCTGCACCCCCGCCACCGTGCTCCTCGTCGTCGCCGCCCCCGCGGTCGCGGCCATGGGCCAGGCCGTGGCCTATGGAGGCATCGGCATCGGCGTCGGCGTCATCGGCGTCGCCGCCGGGATCAAGGCCCTCCGCGAGACGCCGAAGCAGCCGAAGACCCAGGGCGCCGGCCTCCTCGGCCTCAAGAAGACGGCGAAGTAGAGCCCCCTCATGGCGTCACGCCGTCACGACGCCGTGACGCCACCAAAGACCTGAAAGGCCAGCTCAGTGAAGAACCCGCTCAGCAAGATGCAGAAGACCCTCCTCATCGCCACCATCCTCCCGATGCTCGCCATCGGCGTCCTCGGCGGCATCGGCACCTACAGCAACCTGTCCGCCCGGTACGGCTCCGAGACCGCCCTCGGCGCCCTCGGAGCGGGTGAAGGCGCCACCGCGATCCTCGCCCTGGTCCTCCTCGTCACCACGCTCTTCTCCCGCCCGGCCCCGCGGATCGTCCGCGCCGGCCTCTGGGCCCTGCCCGGCGCCGCCGCCGTCATGGGCGCCACCGCCGCCGAGGGCCTCGGCCAGACGATCGTTTACGCCCTGACCCCGATGGCGATCACGGCCGCCGCCGAGGCCCTCGCTTACCTCGCCCGGATCGTCGTCATCCACCAGGACGGCCGCGACGTCGAGGCGGAGGCCCGCGCCGCCGCCGTCATCCGTGACCTCGCCTACCACCAGGCCCGCGCCGCCGCCCACCCCTCCGAGCGGGCCCGCAAGGCGTCCGTCCGCAAGTCCTGGCGCCTCGCCCGGATGGTCGGCGAGGGCGACACCGCCCTCGGCGCCGACCTCCTGGACGTCCAGCGCAACCGGCTCTCCGCGTCCGCCGACGTCGCCCTGGAGCGGATGTTCACCCCGGGCATGTCCGCCCCCGCCCCGGCGCTCCTCGCCGCGACCGCAGACGAGGTCCCAGCCCTCCTTCCCCCCGCTGGTGACGCCACGACGCCACGAGCCCACGAGTCCACCATCCGCGAGGGTGCGAACGGATATCCGGCCGTAACCGGCTCTGACCAGCAGGAAGAGACCGAGAACATCCGCCCGTCGCTCGCGCTCGTCCGCACCGAGAAAGCCAAGAAGCCGAGCATCGCCGCCGACGTCCGCCGCATGGCCGAGGACGGCGTCAAGGACGTCCAGCACGTCCTCGCCGCCATCGCCACTCGCCACGGCCGCGACGCCGACGACAAGACCTTCCAGCAGACCGTCACCCGCTACTGGCGCGAGGCCAAGGCCGCTCCCGCCGCCGAAGCGGACACCGACACCAAGGTCTCCGGCCCCTACCTCTAACCCCCCTCCGCCCGGTCGGCACCCGCTGACCGGGCCCCCGGAAGGACACCGCTCATGCCCGAGGCCAACTACGCCGAACTCACCGCCGCCGCCCTCGTCCGCCTCAGCCGGGCCCGGAGCCTCACGGACGCCTCCACCACCGCCAACGACCCCGACCGCACCCTCGGCCGCGCCCGACTCCACGTCGAGATCGCCAGCGTCTACGCCCAGCTCGCCCACAACGCGCTCCTCGCCGAACCGAGCAAGGACGACGGCTTCGACGGACCGCGCGGCGGCCCGCTCCCGCCCTTCTAGCCGACGCGCAGAAAGTCCCGGCGAAGCGTCACACCGCCGCCGGATTCCGCACCTGTAGCAAGAGACCGAGGTCATCCGCCCGGCAGGCCACTCCTGCCAGAGACACACCTGCCGGGCGGCGGGCCCTCCTCCATACAAGGGGACCCTCGATGCACAGCATGACCGCCGCAGCCGCGGCCAACCCCCAGGCGCCGGCACCGCCGCCCAGCACCGCCCCGAACGGAACCTCCGACGCCATCACCGGCATCCTGCGCTGGCTCTCCGAGACCCTCCCCGGCGGCAACCTGACCCTCCTCGGCGCCGTCGTCATCGCCGTCCTCCTGGCCAAGCACAAGGCCAAGGGCGGCATGAGCAACGAGACCGCTCAGACGGCCGACAAGAGCCTCTGGAAGACCATCAAGGGCCTCTGGGCCACCCTGGTCAGCATCGTCAAGGTCCCGTGGACCGTGCTCCGCTTCTACGGCGGCTACGAGACCCGAGGACCGGCCCGCTCGACCGCCACCTTCCTCAAGGCCGGCACCCGCACCGACCGCCCGGCCAAGCCCGCCCCCGCCCTCTCCATGGCCACGATCGCCGCCGCCCCGCCCAAGGTCTCCCTGGTCAAGAAGGGGCAGCCCCGCCCCTGGGCCCGCACCACGGCCGCCTGGATCGCCTCCTACAAGGGCAAGGGCTCCCGCGCGCTCGACAAGGCCCTGCGCGCCGTCCTGGGAGCCGTACGCCTCGCCCGCCGCGTCCAGGGCTGGGCCAAGGCCGTCGCCCGCGTCGTACGGGCCGTCTACGGCGCCGTCGCCCCCGTCGTCACCACCCTCGCCCGCGCCGCCACCTCCTGGCACTGCTGGCCGTATGCCGCCCGCGGAGCGGCCCGCCTCGCCGCCACCGCCGCCGCCCTCGGCCTCCTCGTCCCCGCCTGGCGCACCACCACCCTCGTCCTCCTGGCCCTCGGCCTCGTCGCCGCCGTCGCCGTCGCCACCCGCTTCAAGCCCAAGCCCCCCAGCGACGACGCCCTCTATGGCGACAAGGTCTGGACGATCCTGCGCGCCGACCTCGGCCTGCCCGAGGACGAGCCGAGGGAGAACTGGCTGCACCTCCCGTCCCGCCTCGCCGACCCGGGCGCCCGGATCGTCATCCGCCTGCCCTGGACGTTCCGCGGCTCCGAACTGGACCGTCAGAACCTCGGCGCCCTCATCAACACGCGCCTGCCGGGGGAGTGGGTCGGCCGGTTCTCCTTCACCGGCGAGCACGCCACCGCCGTCTACACCCACAAGCCGCCGCCCAAGCCGCCGGCCCCCGAGCCCGAGTGCCCCGAGGGCGTCGACTTCTTCGACCCGGAGATCCAGGCCGCCATCGCCGCGTGCAAGAAGGGCGAGGTCGTCGTCGGCCGCGACCAGTACGGCCAGATCATCGTCAAGGAACTCGGAGACAGCGAGACGCCCCACTGGGCCCTGTCCGTCGGCACCGGCGGAGGAAAGTCAGCCTTCTGCCAGATGGTTATTGCCCAGCTCATCCGCCAGGGTTACTTCATCATCGCCGCCGACGTAAAGCGCGTCAGCGTCGAAAACTACATCGGCGTGCCCGGTGTATTCGTCTACAACGACCCGAAGAATGTGGCCGACATGCGCGCCGCAATTGAGTGGTTCAAGGACGAGATTGACGCTCGCGCCGCGTGGGTGGAATCCGAGCGAAACGCCGAATTCCCGGGCATGCTCCTTGTTATCGAAGAGTCCAACGAATTCGCCGACATCTCCAAGGACTGGTGGGACGACAACCGCAAGACGAGCAAGGACGAATTCGGTCCCGCCGACCGCGCCGCCGACCCCATTTGGGGCACGGTCGCTTCCGGTGCCCGCCTCGGCCGCTTCGTTCACGGAAATATCCTCGCCGTATTTCAGGACCTCCGGGACCAGGCATTGGGCGGAAAGGGCCTCCGGAACCTTTTCCGACTCAAGTTCATGGGAAATTACAACCTGAACCAGTGGAAGAACGTGGTCGGTACCACCCCCGTCCCGGATTCCGTCGACAAGGCGGGCCGAATGATGGTCGTGGAAGGAAACTCCCAGTACTGGATCCAGACCTGCTTCGCCGAGCCCAGGGACCTGCGGGCCTGGGCCATCGAGCAGCGCAAGGCGACCGGCTTCGACCCCGCCGCCGGCCTCTTCGGCACCCCGCCCACCCCCTCCCCGAAGCGCCTCCCGCGGCTCCTGGAGCGCCTGTCACGCGACAAGCTGCCCAAGGACCTCAAGGGGGCCCTGGAGGGGGGTCTGGAGAACGAAACCGCAGGTCGCGGTGTCACGCTGGGGGGTGGCGGGACAGGGGGCGTGACAGCCCCGCGTGACAGGTTCCGCCTGATCCCCGGCCAGGGCGGCGAGGAGGCCCTGGAGACCCCCCAGGCCGACCCCACGGCGCCCCCGGAGCTCCTCCCGCTCTCCGAGATCGCCCGCCGCCTGGAGGACGACCCGGCAGTGCCGGCCGACGGAACCATGCGCAAGCACAAGCAGCGCCGCGACGACTTCCCGCGCGGCATCGAGAAGAACGGAAAGGAGCTGTACACGGTCTCCCAGATTCAGGCGTACTACCAGCCGAAGGAGAATGTAGCCCCCTGACCAGGGGAAACGCCGCATCGACCACCGTAGACCCCCTCTTCGGAGGGGGTCTACTTGCATGCCGAAGCCCATTCTGATACCTTTCTGGGAATTCGAAATTCCCTGCCGAGAGGAATTGGAAATGCAGGAAGAAATCGCATGCGAAAACTGCGGAGAAATGTGCGGAGATCCGGATTGCGGAAAGTGTCATGAGTGTGGCGAGGAATTCGAGGAGGATTATTCGAATTGGCCGGAGCCGTGTCTGAAATGCCGAATTCGGCGACATCGAGAAGAATCCAGGGAACCTCTTCCTTTCGACATCTGAAAGGCTCTGAGCGCGAAGCGCGAAGAATTCGGATTCAAATTCTCCCGCGCGCCGATAAGCGCGCGGGAAACCTGTTCAGGAATGCGCAAAGCG
>NZ_JBSHDU010000128.1:0-15681 GCF_053616475.1 Streptomyces sp. NPDC055815
ACGCGCAGCCCCGCCCGCCCCCACATCCGGGAACCGATATCCCGGCGCGGGGGCGGGGGGGGCGGGGACCGGCCCCCCGCTCCCGCGGAAGGGGAGTTACGCGGCCACGTCCACCGGCACCACCGCCGGGGCCAGGGCGATCTCCAGGACCTGTCGGACGTCCGTCACCGGGTGGACCTCCAGCTTCTCCAGGATCTCGGCCGGGACGTCGTCCAGGTCGGCCTCGTTCCGCTTGGGGATCACGACCGTCGTGATGCCCGCCCGGTGCGCGGCGAGGAGCTTCTGCTTCACGCCGCCGATCGGCAGCACCCGGCCGGTGAGGGAGACCTCGCCGGTCATGGCCACGTCCGTACGGACGAGGCGGCCGCTCAGCAGGGAGGCGAGGGCGGTCGTCATGGTGACGCCCGCGCTCGGCCCGTCCTTGGGCACCGCGCCCGCCGGGAAGTGGATGTGCACGCCACGGTCCTTGAGGCCGGTGACGGGCAGTTCCAGCTCCGCGCCGTGCGAGCGGAGGAAGGAGAGCGCGATCTGCGCCGACTCCTTCATCACGTCGCCCAGCTGACCGGTGAGGGTCAGGCCGGCGGCGCCCGTCTCCGGGTCGGCGAGGGAGGCCTCCACGAAGAGGACGTCACCGCCCGCGCCGGTCACGGCGAGTCCGGTGGCGACACCGGGCACGGCCGTCCGCCGCTCCGCCGGGTCCTGGGCCGACTCCGGCACGTGGTGCGGCCGCCCGATGAGCTCCCGCAGGTCCTCGGGGCCGACGGTGAGCGGCAGCTCGCGGTCGCCCAGTTCGTGCTGGGCCGCGACCTTCCGGAGCAGCCGGGCGATCGACCGCTCCAGGGTGCGGACGCCGGCCTCGCGGGTGTACTCGCCGGCCAGCTTCCGCAGCGCGGCCTCCTCCAGGACGACCTCGCCGGTCTCCAGACCGGCCCGCTCCAGCTGGCGCGGGAGCAGGTGGTCGCGGGCGATGACGACCTTCTCGTCCTCCGTGTAGCCGTCGAGGCGCACCAGCTCCATGCGGTCGAGGAGCGCCTCGGGGATGGCTTCGAGGACGTTGGCGGTGGCCAGGAAGACGACGTCGGAGAGGTCGAGTTCGACCTCCAGGTAGTGGTCGCGGAAGGTGTGGTTCTGCGCGGGGTCGAGGACTTCGAGGAGCGCCGCCGCGGGGTCGCCGCGGAAGTCGGAGCCGACCTTGTCGATCTCGTCGAGCAGGACCACCGGGTTCATGGACCCGGCCTCCTTGATGGCGCGGACGATCCGGCCGGGCAGGGCGCCGACGTACGTCCTGCGGTGACCGCGGATCTCCGCCTCGTCCCGTACGCCGCCGAGGGCGACCCGGACGAACTGGCGGCCCATGGCGTGGGCGACGGACTCGCCGAGGGAGGTCTTGCCGACGCCGGGCGGGCCGACGAGGGCGAGGACGGCACCGCCGCGGCGGCCGCCGACCACACCGAGGCCGCGGTCGGAGCGCCGCTTGCGCACCGCCAGGTACTCGGTGATCCGTTCCTTCACGTCGTCGAGGCCTGCGTGCTCGGCGTCGAGGACGGCTCGGGCACCGCGGATGTCGTAACGGTCCTCGGTCCGCTCGTTCCAGGGCAGTTCGAGGATGGTGTCGAGCCAGGTGCGGATCCAGGAGCCCTCGGGGGACTGGTCGCTGGACCGCTCCAGCTTCTCGACCTCCTTGAGGGCGGCCTCCCGCACCTTCTCGGGCAGGTCGGCGGCCTCCACGCGGGCGCGGTAGTCGTCGGACTCGTCGCCCTCGGCCTCGCCGTTGAGGTCGCGGAGCTCCTTGCGGACGGCTTCGAGCTGGCGGCGGAGCAGGAACTCGCGCTGCTGCTTGTCGACGCCCTCCTGGACGTCCTTGGCGATGGTCTCGGCGACGTCCTGCTCGGCGAGGTGCTCGCGGAGCTGGGCGGTGGCGAGCTTGAGGCGGGCGACCGGGTCGGCGGTCTCCAGGAGTTCGACCTTCTGCTCGACGCTGAGGAAGGGCGAGTAGCCGGAGTTGTCGGCGAGGGCGCCGACGCCGTCGATCTGCTGGACGCGGTCGACGACCTGCCAGGCGCCGCGCTTCTTGAGCCAGCTGGTGGCCAGCGCCTTGTACTCCTTGACCAGTTCGGTCACGGAGCCGGGCAGCGGGTCGGGCAGGGTCTCCTCGACGGTGCTGCCCTCGACCCACAGGGCGGCGCCGGGGCCGGTGGTTCCGGCGCCGATGCGGACGCGGCCGAGGCCGCGGATGAGGGCGCCGGGATCGCCGTCGGACAGGCGCCCGACCTGCTCGACGATGCCCAGGACGCCGGTGCCGGCGTACGTTCCGTCGACCCGCGGCACGAGGAGCACGCGGGGCTTGCCGGCTCCGGTGCGGGCTGCGGCCTGGGCGGCCTCGACGGCGGCCCGTACGTCGGTGTCGGACAGGTCCAGCGGCACCACCATTCCGGGCAGCACGACCTCGTCGTCGAGCGGCAGCACAGGCAGAGTGAGCGGCACGGACGCCATGGACTCAGAAGCCATGATCTCCCCTTCGGCAGTCAAGTTGAGCTATACGCACTCAATGCTTGTGAGCTCGGGGATGTTCCCGGACGTTCGTTCGCTCTGAGCGATCACTCTCGCACGCGCCCGCGTGGAACCGATGTAATGCCTGCATGGATATGGCAGCTATTACCGATGCCTGGGTGGCGGGCTGGACCGTCTCCCGGGGCACCCCGTCCGCCGTCCCCCAGCCCTGGGGCTACCGGATCGACGTCGGCCTGCCCCGGCACGTCGTACGGCACGTGCTGCCCGCCCCCGACGCGGCCTCCGTCGGCGCGCTCTGTGCCCGGCTGACCGCGCCGTACAGCTGGCTCAAGGTGATGGCGGGCCCCGAGGAGGTGGCGCCGTGGATCACCGAGGGGTGGACGGTCCCCGACGACCCGGGCTTCATGATGATCAAGCCGCTGGACCCCGGCGCCCGCCCCGCGCCGCCCGAGGGGTACGCCAGGACCACCGAGGTCGAGGGCGGGGTCATCCGGGTCCGGATCCTCGCCCCGGACGGCACCCTCGCCGCCCGCGGCCAGATCGCCCCGACCGGCTCCACCGCCGTCGCCGACCAGATCGAGACCGATCCCGCACACCGGCGCCGGGGCCTCGGCGCGAACGTCATGCGCACCCTGGAGGCCGCCGCCGCCCAGGCGGGCTCCGAGACCGGGGTGCTCTCCGCGACCACGGACGGCCTCGCGCTGTACGACTCGCTGGACTGGCGCTACCGGGGGCCGCTGACCGGAATCGTCCGGACGGGACCCGAGGGGGACTGACGAGACCGAGGGGGACTCACGAGACCGAGGGGGCTGACGAGACCGAGGGCGGCTGGCGAGACCGAGGGCGGCTGGGCGGCTGACGAGACCGAGGGCGGCTGACGGGGGAATCCTCCCCGTCCGGCTGCGCGCGGGCCCCCGGACGGGGCATGCTCGACCCATGGTGCGAGGCGTACGGGGACGGTGGACGTGGTGCGGGGCCCTGCTGCTCGCCGGGGTCCTGGCCGGCGGCGTGAGCGGCTGCGGCCCCGAGGTGCCGCCCGCCCCCGGCAGCACGTCGTCGAGCGTGAGCGCGCCGGCCGCGCCGAGCCCGACGACGGAGCCCGGCACACCGGCGGCGGACCCGCAGCCGAGCGAGGTCCTCGTCGAGGTGGTCGTCAACGGTGGCCTCGCCGGCGTCCGCAACCAGCTCGTCGTCCACTACGACGGCAGCTGGACCAGCCGCTCCGGCACGAAGCCGCCCCGGACCGGGAAGCAGACCCCCGCCGAGGCGGCCGAACTGCGGGCGGCCCTGGAGGACCCGGCGTTCGCCCTGGTCCCGGAGCGCCCGACGGGCAGCCCGATCCCGGACGGCTTCCAGTACTACGTGACCTACCGCCACCGCCTGGTCGTCGCGGACGACCACGAGCGCCCGCCCGCCCTCCAGCGCGTCTTCGCCGCCCTCCCGGAGGGCGGGCCGCCGACGAACCCGTGAACCGGGTGAGGGCCTCCGGGCGATAGAGAGGGCGTGAGACTGTTGCGCCCCGCAGGGGGAGGCCCCTCCGGGGGCGACGAGGACGACGACGCGGCGCTGCTGCGCGCGGTCGCCCGGGGGGACGCCGAGGCGCTGGCCGTGCTCTACGACCGGCACGCCGGCTGGCTGTACGCCCGGCTGGCCCGGCGCTGCCCGGACGAGGAGACCGTACGGGAGGTCCTGCAGGACACCTTCGTCACGGTCTGGCGCTCGGCCGGCGGCCACCGGGGCCGGGGCGAGGCGGGCGGCTGGCTCTGGGTGATCGCCGCCCGGCGCCTGGTGGACGCGCTCCGGGCCGGCGCCCGGGCGGAACGCGCCGCCACCCGGCCCGCCGAACCGCCCGCCCCCGCGCCCTCCGCCGAGGACCGGGTGCTCGCGGGCCTGGAGTACGGGGAGGTCGGCGCCGCCCTCGACCGGATCTCGCCCGAACTCGCCGAGGTCCTGCGGGCCACCGTCGTCGACGGCCTGACCACCCGCGAGACGGCCCGGCTGCTCGGCATACCCGAGGGCACCGTCAAGACCCGCGCCCTGCGCGCCCGCCGCGAACTCCGCGCCGCGCTCGGCCCGCACCCCCTGGGAGGCACCGCATGACGGCCCCCTGGCACGTCACCGACACCCTGGCCCGCCGGTACGCATCGGGCGCGGCCCCCGAGACGGACGCCTGGTCCCTGGAGAAGCACGTCGAGTCCTGCGGCCCGTGCGCCTCGCGCGTCTCGGCGGCGGTCCGTGCGGGGAGCGCGGGCCCGGCCCTGGCGTCCGTACGCGCGGAACTCCTGGAGTCCCTGGGCCACGCACCGGAAACGGCCTCCACGCGCGGGCGTGCCGATCCGTCCGGGGCGGGCCCGCCTGCCGTCGGCCGGTGGGCGCGGATCTGGTGGGCCGCCGGGCCCGCGTTGCGGGGGTCCTGGGTGGTGGCCGTGGCGCTCGTGCTCGGCGGGGCGTTCGCGCTCGCCCACGGGGCCGGGTTCCGGGGCGCCCGGAGCTGGCTGCTCGCCGTCTCGCCCCTCCTGCCGCTCGCCGGGGTGGCCGTCTCGTACGGACGGCACGCCGACCCGCTGTACGAGCTCACCGCCTCCACCCCGTCGGGCGGTCTGCGCCTCCTGCTCACCCGTACGGCCGCCGTCCTCGCCGTCTGCGTCCCCCTGCTGACCGCCGGCGGGGCGCTGCTGCCCCCGGTGGCCGGGTTCCCCGGGGCGGCGGCCTGGCTCCTTCCCGGCCTGGCGCTGACCCTGGCCGCGCTCGCGCTCGGCTCGTTCGTCGGCTGCCGGGCGGCGGCCGCGACGCTCGGCGGCGGCTGGCTGCTCGCCGTGGCCGGCCCCCTCCTCGGGCCCGCGGGGGCGGCCGGGGTCGCCCGGTACTTCGCCGGTACCGCGGTCCAGGGGGCCTGGGCCGCCGCCGCCCTCGTCTGCGCCGCCCTCCTCGCGCTGCGGCGCCGTTCCTTCGACCACCTGGAGACCCGGTGAACCCCTCGGCCACCGTCGCGGTGACCGGACTGACCGTCCGCCACCGCCGTACCGTCGCGCTCGACGACCTCGACCTCTCCCTCGGGCCGGGCGTGCACGGCCTGCTCGGCCCGAACGGCGCCGGGAAGACCTCCCTCATCCGGGTCCTCGCGACCGTCTCCGCGCCCTCCGCCGGCCGGGTGGAGCTGCTCGGAGCGGACTCCGCCGGCCACGGCGAGCGCACCGCGATCCGGCGCCGGCTCGGCTATCTGCCGCAGGAGTTCGGCTACTACCCGGCGTTCACGGTGCGGGAGTTCGTCGCGTACGTGGCCTGGCTCAAGGAGCTGCCGGCCGACCGCGTCCCGGCCGCCGTGGAGCGGGCGGTGAGCCGGGTCGGGCTCGGGGACAGGATCGACGCGCGCATGAAGACGCTGTCGGGCGGGATGGTGCGGCGCGCGGGGATCGCGCAGGCGATCGTCAACGAGCCGGAGCTGCTGCTCCTCGACGAGCCGACCGCCGGACTCGACCCGGAGCAGCGCGTCGACTTCCGGGAGCTGCTGCGGGAGCTCGGTACGCGCGCGACGGTGGTGGTCTCGACCCATCTCGTCGAGGACGTGGCGGCGGCCTGCACCGATGTCGCCCTCATCGAGGCGGGACGGCTCGCCTTCCAGGGCACGACGGCGGAACTCGCCGCGCTCGGCGGCGAGTCGGCCGGCCCGGACGATGCCACGACGAGCCCGGTGGAACGCGGCTACACCGCCGCACTGCGCGCCCACCGGAGCCCCGAGGGCCGACAGAGGGAGCCGCTGCGATGACCACGACCTCGGCAACGCCCGCCCGCGGAAAGGACCCGCGCCCGTGACCGGCACCCTCACCCCGCCCCGTACGGACACACCCGCGCGCGTACGGACCGTCTCCCCGCTCCGGACCGAGCTGCGACGCGGCCTCGGGCCGTGGACGGGCGCCGCCGTGGCGCTCACCGTACTGGTGGCGATGTACGGCAAGGCCCCTCAATGGCAGACCCGTTGGACCGACGTGACGGGACTGCTGCACGTGGCCGTCGGGCTGCTCGGCGGGCCCCTCGCCCTCGCGGCGGGCGGCTGGCAGGGCGGCCGTGACCGGCGCCGTGGCACGACGGAGCTGTGGGAGTCCGTCTCCCGTTCCCCGCTGCGCCGGCTCCTGGTCTCGGTCGCCCCGTCCGCGCTGTGGCCCGTCGCCGGGGTGCTGCTCGCCGACGCCGTGTGCCTCCTCGCGACCCGGCCGTACGTCTCCGCCGGCCGCCCCTTCCTCGAACTCCTCGCCGCCGACGCGGTCGCCGTCGCCTGCCTCGGCGTGCTTGGCCATCTCGCCGGGCGGCTCGTCCCGTGGCGGCTGACGGCCCCGCTCCTGGGCATCGTCGGGTACGTGGGCCTCGCCATCGGTACCTACACAGGGGCGGCGGCCCGCTGGCTGAGCCCGGCCGTCGAGTACCAGTACCCCTGGGACCGGACGGTGTGGTGGTTCGGGCCGGTGTCGGTGGGGTGGACGGCGGGACTCGCCCTCGCCGCGCTCCTCGCGTACGGGGCACACACGGCCCGCCTGCGGGCGCTGGCGCTGGTCCCGCTGGCCGTCGCGGTCGCCGCCGCGGGGCTGATCCTGCGGCTGCCGTCGGACCGGGGCCCGTGGCGCCCCGATCCGGCCCTGACCCGCCCGGTCTGCGACGGCGGCACTCCACGCGTGTGCGTGACGGCCCTCGACGGGAAACTGCTTCCGGCCGTGTCGGAGGCCCTCGCCCCGCTGAACGCGCGCCTCAGGGGCCTGCCGGGCGCGCCGGCCCGCTGGGCGGCCGGTCCCCTCGACCCCCGCCCCGGCGACGTGGAACTGCTGGATCCCGCGGCGGACGCCGTGCGGGGGCGCATCGAACGCGCGGACCTGTACCGGAACTTCGCCGTGATGCAGCTCTTCTCGGACACGTGCCGTCCCGGCGACCTCACGGGCCCGGACGCCGAGCGGACGATGACCGTCAACGCCGCGGTCATCGCATGGCTGGCCCCCGCTCCGGACGGATTCGGGCCCGACGTCGCCGGCACGCAGCCGTACATCGACCGGCTGAACGCCAAGTCCCCCGCCGCCCAGCGCGACTATCTGACCCGCTACCTGGCGGCGAACCCCTGCCACCCGGACGAGGTGCCGATCCCGTGAGCGGTCTGAGGCTCTACACCCGCTCCCGTGCCCTGCCCGGCGCCCTCGCCGTCCTCGTCGGGACGGCGCTGGCCGCCGGCGCGGCTGCCCGGTGGCTGATGTCGTTGCCGGGGACCGAACCCTCGGTGCGGCTGCCGGTCGTGGCCCTCGGCCCGCTGCTCGCTGCGGCCGTGGTCGGCACCGGTCTGTACACGCCGAGCGACGAGCTGGACCGTACGGCGGTACGCGCGTGGTGGCCCCGCCGGCTGACCCAGCTCCTGGCCGCGACGGCGCTCGCCGGCGTCCTGCTCGCGCTCGCGGTGCCGGGGCACCCGGAGGAGTTCGGCGCGCCCGCCGCCGTACGCAACACCCTTGGCCTGGTGGGCGTGGCGGCGGGCGGCGCCGCGCTGGTCGGCGCACGGCTGAGCTGGTTCCCGCCCACGCTCTACCTCGCCGCGGTCGCTCTGGCGGCCCCTGCCGTGCCGGGCGGTACGGCGGTCTGGTGGGCGTGGGCGATGCAGCCCGGCCCGGAGCGCGGGGCGTGGACGGTCGCGGTGGCCGCCTTCGCGGCCGGTGCCGCGCTGTACGTGTGGCGGGGCGCGCGGCGCCCACGGAACGACGGGTGAAGGCCCTCGCCCGTGAGGCGGGGCGGTCCCGTCACCCTTGAGGCGCCGCGATCTCCGCGTACCGGCGCCGGAGGTACGCGCCCACCCGGGCCGGCATGTCCATCGAGGACGGGTCGAGGGCCCACTGGATCTGGAGGCCGTCCATAACGGCGAGGTGTTCCTGGGCGACGGCCGGGCAGTCGATGTCGGCGCGGAGTTCACCGGACGCCACCGCTGCCTCCAGGAGTTCGACGGTGTGCCGGAGCACGCGCGCGTAGCGCTCCTTGAAGTACTCGTGGGCGGGGTGTCCGACGTTCCCGGACTCGCCCACCAGGACGTTGAACATCCGGACGATGCCGGGGCGCCGGGTGTTCTCCTCGATGAGGGCGACGAGGGTCTCCAGATAGGCGGCGTACGACTCGGGCTCGACGCCGAACAGGCGCTCCACGTCGTGCTGTTCGCTCTGCGCGAGGACGGAGAGGAGAAGGTCCTCCTTGCTGCGGAAGTGGTGGAGCAGGCCGCCCTGGGTGATCCCGCAGTCGTGGGCGATCCGGGCGAGGGAGGAGGCGTGGAAGCCCCACTGCCCGAAGTGGTCGACGGCGGTGTCGAGGATCTTCCGGCGGCGCGCGTCACCGACCGCGTAGCTGCCCCTGCCCGCGCTCCTGCGGGTCGTCCGGCCCGTGTTCTCCGCCATGCGGCCACCTTAACCGGGCCCGAAATGCGCACCCTCGCCCCGTGATCCAGGTCACAAACACGAAACCTAGTAGGCACTCGGTTTTCACGCTTAGCCTGAGGGCGCCAGAGGCCGGCACGCCGTCGGCCCGTGACCGGCGGGGCCCTCCCCCGCGCCCTCGGTCGAGTAGCCCCGGAGCCAGCCATGCACCCGTACCAGGACCGCGCCCGCCCCGTCGACGAGCGCGTCGAGGACCTCCTCTCCCGCATGACCCTGGAGGAGAAGGCCGGACAGCTCTTCCACACGATGCTGATGATGAACGCCGACGGCACCCCGATGACCGAGACCGACGGCGACACCCTGGAGCTCACCACCCCGCAGCTCGTCCAGGACCGGCAGCTGACCCACTTCAACCTGCTCGGCACCTACGGCGCCCGCGAGATGGCCCTCTGGCACAACGCGATCCAGGAGATGGCCGCGAGCACCCGGCTCGGCATCCCCGTCTCCCTCTCGACCGACCCCCGCCACGCCTTCACCGACAACATCGGCGCCTCCTTCAACGCCGGCGCCTTCTCCGCCTGGCCCGAGGCCCTCGGCCTCGCCGCGATCGGCGACCCGGAGCTGGTCTTCCGCTTCGCCGACACCGTCCGCCGCGAGTACCTCTCCGTCGGCTTCCGCACCGCGCTCCACCCGCAGATCGACCTCGCGACCGAACCCCGCTGGGCCCGCCAGTCCGGCACCTTCGGCTCCGACGCCAAGCTGACGGGCGAGCTGGTCCAGGCGTACGTGCACGGGCTCCAGGGGCCCGAGCTCGGTCCGGACTCGGTCGCCGCGATGGTCAAGCACTTCCCCGGCGGCGGCCCGCAGAAGGACGGCGAGGACCCGCACTTCCCGCACGGCAAGGAGCAGGTGTACCCGGGCGGGATGCGCGAGCACCACCTGGAGCCGTTCAAGGCCGCGATCGCCGCCGGCTGCTCGCAGATGATGCCGTACTACGGCCAGCCGATCGGCACCGACTGGGAGGAGGTCGGCTTCGGCTTCAACAAGGGTGTCATCACGGGCCTGCTCCGCGAGGAACTCGGCTTCACCGGCATCGTCTGCACCGACTGGGGCCTGCTCCGGGACCACCCGATCTTCGGCGAGACGCACGTGGCCCGCGCCTGGGGCGTCGAGCACCTGAGCGTGGCCGAGCGGGCCGCGAAGGCGCTGGACGCGGGCGTGGACCAGTTCGGCGGCGAGGAGTGCCCCGAGGTGATCGTGGAACTCGTCGCCACGGGCCGGATCCCCGAGGCGCGGATCGACGCCTCCGTACGACGGCTGCTGCGGGAGAAGTTCCTGCTCGGGCTCTTCGACGAGCGCCGGTACGTCGACCCCGACGAGGCCGCCGAGACGGTCGGCCGCGCCGACTTCACGGCCGCGGGCGCCGCCGCCCAGCGCCGCTCACTCACCGTGCTCACCGACGGCCCGCTCCCCCTCTCGGGGCGCCCGAGCCTGTACGTGCAGAACGTCGACCCGGCCGTCGCGGCGGCCTACGGCGAGGTCGTCGCCGACCCGGCCGACGCCGACCTCGCGGTGCTGCGGCTCCACACCCCGTACGAGCAGCGGCCGAACCGGTTCGAGTCCTTCTTCCACTCCGGCAGCCTCGCCTTCGGCCAGGAGGAGCTGGACGCCATCCTCACCCTCCTGCGGACCGTCCCCACGGTGGTCTCCGTGAACCTGGAGCGGCCAGCCGTCCTGCCGGAGATCGCCGAGCACGCGGCGGCACTGATCGCCGACTACGGCGCGAGCGACGACGCCCTCCTCGACGTGGCCTTCGGCCACGCGAAGGCGGAGGGAAAGCTGCCGTTCGAGCTGCCGCGCTCGATGGCGGCGGTGGAGGCGTCCCGGCCGGACGTGCCGAACGACACGGTGGACCCGGTGTTCCCGCACGGCCACGGCCTGGAGATCTGATCCAGGATCCAACCTCCGGATCCAACCTCCGCGGTCCAACGCCCGGGATCCAACGCCCGGGATCCAACGTCCGGGATCCACTCTCCGGGGTCCAACGCCCGGGGTCCAACCTCCAGATCTAACCTCCGCGATCCAACCTCCGGGGCCCAACGCCCGGGATCCAACCTCCGGGGTCCAACGCCCGGGGTCCAACCTCCGGATCCAACCTCCTGGATCCAACCTCCTGGATCCAATATTCGGATTTCGGATCCAATATCCATGATTCGTCTATTGGATCCGAAATCCACCCACAGACCGCGGGGCATCTGACGACCCCGCGCACGATCCGGGGCCCGCCCGTGGGGGGCCGGGCCCCGGATCCTCTCCCGCTACCCGCATGTCATGCTCATGAAGGGACCGTACGCATGCGCACGTACCTCGCGCTGTCCGCGGCAGCCGCCGTCCTCGCCGCCGCCGGAGCCACCGCCTACGCCACCACTCCCGACAGCACCGCGAAGGCACAGCCCCGCCCCCTCGCCGGGATGCGGATCCTGATCTCCAACGACGACTCGATGCAGGCGGCGAAGGCGAGCAACTCCGACGGTCTCGGCCTGTACGAGCTCCGCCGGGCGATGTGCGCCGCCGGGGCCGACGTCGTCGTCATGGCGCCGTGGCAGGTCCAGTCCGGCAAGGGCACGGCCGTCACCAACGGCGGCGTGCTCACCGCCCAGCGCCGCACGGCCCTGCCCGCCGGCTACGAGAACGACTGCGCCGAGGCACCCTCCGGAGGCGCCGTCTACGGCGTCTGCCTCGCCGACGGCCCCTGTACCAAGGACTCGCCGTCCGCCACCCCCGCCGACACCGTCAAGCTCGCCCTCCGCGCGGGCCTCAAAGCCAAGGCGGGCTGGGCCGAGGCCCCCGACCTCGTCCTCACCGGCATCAACTCCGGCCCCAACGTCTCCGCGAGCGTGAACGACTCCGGCACCGTCGGCGCCGCCGTCGCCGCGATCGACCAGAACGTCCCCGCGATCGCCTTCTCCTCCTCCGGCGACGAGACGAACACCGCCTTCCCCCGGGTCAACTACCGCGCCAACGCCGAGTTCGGGGCCCGCTTCGTCGCCGGACTGATCCAGCGCGACCTGCTCACCCCCGCGTTCGCCCTCAAGGTCGACTACCCCGACGTCAGCGCGGGGCAGCGGGCCGGGGCCCCGGTCTGGACGCGCGTCGGGGACGGCGCCGTCGTCTACCACGCCTTCGAGCAGCGCGGCGGCGGCGACTCCTTCGACATCGCCCTCGGCCTCTGCCCGGTGGACGGCACCGGCGAGGGCGAGTGCGCCGAGGGCCGGAAGGACGCCGACTCCACCTGGCTGCTCGACAAGGGCCACGTCACGGTCGCCCCGGTCACCTGGGACCGCACCTACGGCACCCCGGTCGGCGCCCGCCGTGAGCTGCGGGCGATCGAGCGGTACGTGGAGCGCGAAGCCCCGCGCCCGTAAGGCTCGTTAAGTGTTTGTCCCGGCCGTCGCCGCCGCACGAGGATGGCCGGGACCGACCGTACGCACACGAGCAACGGAGTGATCATGACCAGCCCCGTCATCCTCGACCGCCGTGAAGGGCCGTACGGAGAAGTTGTCCTCCGCCGCCGTGCCGAGCACTACGAGATCATCGCCAACGGCACCTTCCTGATGGACACCTCCGACGGGCGCTCCGAGCGGCTCCTGATCGACGCGGCGATGGCCGCCCTCCCCGAGCGGAGCCGTGCCGGCGCCTCCGTCCTCGTCGGCGGACTCGGCGTCGGCTTCTCCCTCGCCCACGCCGCCGTCGACGCCCGCTGGGGCCGCATCGCGGTCGCGGAGCGTGAGGAGGCGATCATCGACTGGCACCGGAAGGGGCCCCTCGCCGCGATCTCCGGGAGCGCGCTCGCCGATCCGCGGACCGTGATCCTGCACACGGACCTCGTGGCCTATCTCCGCACCACCACGGACACCTACGACGCCCTCTGTCTCGACATCGACAACGGCCCCGACTGGACGGTCACCGAGGACAACGAATCCCTGTACTCGGCCGAGGGTTTGGCGGCCTGCGCGGCCCGGCTGAGCCCCGGCGGGATCCTCGCCGTGTGGTCCGCGCAGCCCTCCGGCGATTTCGAAGAGTCGTTGCGGAATGCCGGATTCAGCGGGGTACGGACGGAAGAGATCCCCGTTGCCCGGGGCGTCCCCGACGTGGTCCACCTCGCCGTCCGTCCCGGATAACTCCTGGATAGCCGGGACGCCGTCGGTACCTCTAGGCTGCTGCACCGACATCAGCGACGCGAGGCGGGGCAATGGAGCAGACACACACCACTCACCACGGTGCGGCGGCCACTCCGGGGGCCCAGCGGCGCGTCCTGGTGGTCGAGGACGACGCCACGATCGTGGAGGCGATCTCCGCGCGGCTGCGCGCCGAGGGCTTCCTCGTCCAGACCGCGACCGACGGTCCCGCGGCCGTGGACGCGGCCGAGGCCTGGCAGCCGGACCTGATGGTCCTGGACGTGATGCTGCCCGGTTTCGACGGCCTGGAGGTGTGCCGCAGGGTGCAGGCCCAGCGCCCCGTCCCGGTCCTCATGCTGACCGCCCGCGACGACGAGACCGACATGCTGGTCGGCCTCGGCGTCGGCGCGGACGACTACATGACGAAGCCGTTCTCGATGCGCGAGCTGGCCGCCCGGGTGCACGTGCTGCTGCGCCGGGTGGAGCGGGCCGCGCTCGCGGCGGTCACGCCGCGCAGCGGGATCCTGCGCCTGGGCGAGCTGGAGATCGACCACGCGCAGCGCCGGGTCCGGGTCCGCGCGGAGGACGTGCACCTGACCCCGACCGAGTTCGACCTGCTGGTCTGCCTGGCGAGCACCCCGCGGGCGGTCCTCTCCCGCGAGCAGCTGCTCGCGGAGGTGTGGGACTGGGCGGACGCCTCGGGCACCCGGACCGTGGACAGCCACATCAAGGCGCTGCGCCGGAAGATCGGGGCCGAGCGGATCCGTACGGTCCACGGCGTCGGTTACGCGCTGGAGACCCCGGCGCCGTGAGCCGGCCGGGGCCCGGGAGGGCGCAGGGGGGACGGGGACCGCACGGGCCCCGTCGGATCGTGATCTCGATCAAGACCAAGCTGGGCGCCCTCGTCGTGGGGGCGGTCCTGCTGACCTCCTGCCTGGCCCTGGTCGCGATCCGCACGTCCACGGAGTTCCGGTACATCACGATCTTCGCGATGATCGCGACCCTGCTGATCACCCAGTTCGTGGCGCAGTCCCTGACGGCGCCGCTCGACGAGATGAACACGGTGGCGGGGTCGATCTCGCGCGGCGACTTCAGCCGGCGGGTGCGGGGCGCGGACCGGCGGGACGAGCTGGGCGACCTCGCGTCGACGATCAACCGCATGGCGGACGATCTGGAGGCCGTCGACCGGCACCGCAAGGAGCTGGTGGCGAATGTCTCGCACGAGCTGCGCACGCCGATCGCGGCGCTGCGGGCCGTCCTGGAGAACGTCGTGGACGGGGTGTCCGAGGCCGATCCGGAGACGATGCGCTCGGCGCTGAAGCAGACCGAGCGGCTCGGCCGGCTGGTGGAGACGCTGCTGGATCTGTCACGTCTTGACAACGGTGTCGTCACGCTGCGGGCGAGCCGTTTCGAGGTCTGGCCGTATCTGTCGGGGGTGCTGCGGGAGGCGAACCTGGCGGCGTCCCAGCGGGGCCTGTCGTCCACCTCGGGCCTGCACCGGCGTACGGACGTGCATCTGCACCTGGACGTGTCGCCGCCGGAGCTGGTCGCGCACGCGGACGCGGAGCGGCTGCACCAGGTGATGGCGAACCTGATCGACAACGCGGTGAAGCACTCCCCGCCGCACGGCCGGGTCACGGTCCGGGCCCGGCGCGGCCCGTATCCGGACTCGCTGGAGCTGGAGGTCGAGGACGAGGGTCCCGGCATTCCGGAGTCGGAGCGGCACAAGGTCTTCGAGCGGTTCAACCGGGGCTCGACCCCGGACCGGCAGGGTCCGGGCAGCGACGGCGGCACCGGCCTCGGGCTCGCGATCGCCCGCTGGGCGGTGGATCTGCACGGCGGCGGGATCGGAGTGGCCGAATCGTCACGTGGATGCCGCATCAGAGTCACTCTTCCGGGCAGCCTTCCCCTGCGGGATTGACGTAGGGTTCGAACCGGAAGCGCACGTTCTGCGTGTACGTGAGCGGGACCTGCGTCAACGTGAGCACACCTGCGTCTCCGTGAGCAGGACGTGATCGGGGGTGCGGCCGAACCTGGCCGTGCTCGCGCTTTTCCGTACCCTCACACATGCGGAACCACGCTTGTTTCCCGCCATTCATGGCATCGAAACACGCTGTCAAGTGTGACTTGCGCAACGTTGGAGTGCCTGGCCTGCACCTCTCGGCCGGACAGGCGTAGCCTTTATTTCCGCTGTCCATCACCTTGCGAAGCGGAAGAGGGCGGTTGCCGCCGTGTCGTCTCAGTCCCCCAGTACCCCGAGCTCCCCGGCCCACCAAGACGGGCAGGGCGTGAGCCCCGCAGCCGCCTTCGGTGCCAATGAGTGGCTCGTCGACGAGATCTACCAGCAGTACCTCCAGGACCCGAATTCGGTCGATCGTGCCTGGTGGGACTTCTTCGCCGACTACAAGCCCGGAGCGTCGGAGACCCCGGCCGCCCCGGCCGCCACCACTCAGAGCGCGCCCGTCGCGCCGCAGGCGGGCCCCGCACAGGCCGCGCCTTCGGCTCCGGCGGCCGTTCCGGCTCCCGCGCCCGCCCCGGCCGCGGCCCCGGCTCCCGTGAAGCCGGCCGCGGCCCCCGCGCCGGCCGCCGCGAAGCCCGCCGCC
>NZ_JBSHDU010000129.1:0-15350 GCF_053616475.1 Streptomyces sp. NPDC055815
GTGCGGGTCAGGGCGCGGAACGCGGAGGCGCCGCTGGGCGCGCCGTCCCGTGTGCCCACCCGTCCCGCCCCAGCGGGACGATTGCCCACACGGCGGTGGGCCCGGGCGCCGCCCAGCGTGGGTGCGGGTCGCGCGTGGTGGGGCGGCGCCCAGCCTGGCTCAGAGGCTGCCCGTCTCCCGGAGGGTTTTCGCCAGGGAGTGGATCTCCGTCAGCGTCCGTACCAGCAGCCCCTCCCCGAACGTGATCCGCGTCGCCCCCAACCGCCCCAGCTCCGTGAAGCTCGGCCCGCCCGGGACGGACAGCGCGTTGACGGGCAGGTCGTCGCCGAGCGCCGCGCGCAGGGCCGGCAGGTCGGACGGCGGCGCCGCGATCGGGTAGACGCAGTCCGCGCCGGCGGCCGCGTAGAGCCGGGCCCTGGCGACCGCGTCCGCGAGGGGGTCCGGTGACCGGCGGATGTACACGTCCACCCGCGCGTTGACGAAGAGCGAGGGACCCGCCTCGGCCCGTACCTCCGCCAGCCACTCCGCCTGCGCCTCCGGGTCCTTCAGCGCCCGGTCGGGACCGCTGTCCTCCAGGTTGACGCCGACGGCACCGGACTCCCGTACGCGCTCGACCAGTTCGGCCGCCGGAAGGCCGTACCCGCCCTCCAGGTCCGCCGTGACGGGTACGGAGACCGAGCGGACGATGCGTGCCACCGCCGCGAACATCTCCGACGGCGGCGTCGCCCCGTCCTCGTACCCGAGCGAGGCCGCGATCCCCGCGCTCGGCGTGGCGAGCGCCAGGTACCCGGCCGCCTCGAAGGCGCGGGCGCTGGCCGCGTCCCACGGGCCGGGCAGCACCAGCGGGTCGTCCGCGGGCCGCTCGCGGTGGAGGGCCCGCAGCTCCGACGCGGTCACGCGGGCTTGGGGGTGTAGTGGCCGGGCGTCATCCGGGTGGTGACGCCGATCCGGTTCCAGGCGTTGATCGTGACGATCGCGGCGATGACCCGGGCGAGTTCGGTCTCGTCGAAGTGCGCGGCGGCCCGCGCGTACACCTCGTCGGGCACGAAGCCGTCGGTGAGGACGGTGACGGCCTCGGTCAGCGCGAGCGCCGCGAGCTCCCGCTCGGTGTAGAAGTGCCGGGACTCCTCCCAGGCGGAGAGCTGCACGATCCGCTCGACGCTCTCGCCCTCCGCCAGCGCGTCCTTGCTGTGCATGTCGACGCAGAACGCACAGCGGTTGATCTGCGAGGCCCGGAGCTTGATCAGGTGGTACAGCGTCGGGTCGATGTCCTTCGCGGCCGCCGTCTCCAGCCGGACCATCGCCCGGTAGAACTCGGGGAGGCGCTCGGGGAGGGACATCCGGGGCGCGTGCTCGTGGGCGTACACGGTCTGCTCGGTCTCTGCCGTCGTCATGCCGTCCACCGTACGGAGCCGATGGCTCAGCTGTATGGTCCATTCCCATGGCGAACGACTGGGCCACTTTCGGGGCCGATCTCCATCTGGAACTCCGCGGCACCCGGCTCCGCGCGGGCCTCATGGACGCCCTCCGGGAGGCGGTCCGCAGCGGACGGCTTGAGGCCGGCACCCGGCTGCCGTCCTCCCGTCAGCTCGCCGCCGACCTCGGCATGGCCCGCAACACCGTCGCCGACGCGTACGCCGAGCTGGTCGCCGAGGGCTGGCTCACCGCCCGGCAGGGCTCCGGGACGCGCGTCGCCCGCCGGACCGCGCCCCGTACGCCGGCGCAGCCGTCGTCCCCGCAGGCAGGCGCACACCGGGCCCGGCCCGCCGCGCCCGCGCACAACCTGAGGTCCGGCACCCCCGACCTCGCCTCCTTCCCGCGCGCCGACTGGCTCAAGGCCTACCGTCGGGCGCTCACCGACGCCCCGAACGAGGCCTTCGGGTACGGCGATCCGCGCGGCAGGCCCGAACTGCGCGCCGCGCTCGCCGAGTACCTCGCCCGCGCCCGCGGCGTGCACGCCCGGCCCGGACGGATCGTGATCTGCGCGGGCTTCGTGCACGGCCTGACGCTGATCGGCCAGGTGCTGCGGGCCCGGGGCGTACGGGACGTGGCGGTCGAGTCGTACGGCCTCGGGCTCCACGACGAGCTCCTCAGGAGGGCCGGACTCGGCACCCCCGTCCTCGGCTTCGACGAACGCGGCACGAGGACCGAGGAGTTGGCGGGGCTCGACGGGTGCGGGGCGGTCCTGATGACGGCCGCCCACCAGTACCCGCTGGGCGGCGCCCTGCCCCCGGACCGGCGGGCGGCGGTCGTCGACTGGGCGCGGGCCTCCGGCGGCCTCGTCCTGGAGGACGACTACGACGGCGAGTTCCGCTACGACCGGCAGCCCGTCGGAGCCCTGCAGGGCCTCGACCCCGAGCGCGTCGTCTACTTCGGCACCGCGAGCAAGTCCCTCGCGCCCGGCCTCCGCCTCGCCTGGATGGTCCTCCCGGAGGGCCTGGCGGTGGAGGTGGCGGCGGCGAAGGGGGCCGTGGACTGGTCGTCGAGCGCGCCGGACCAGCTGGCGTTCGCCGAGTTCCTGCGCTCGGGGGCGTACGACCGGCACGTACGGGCGATGCGGCTGCGCTACCGGCGGCGCCGCGACCAGCTGGTGGCGGCCGTCGCCGCGCACTCCCCGGAGACCCGGGTCAGCGGCATCGCGGCCGGCCTGCACGCCGTCCTGGCCCTCCCGCCCGGCACCGAGCAGGCCACCCTGCGGGCCGCCGCCTGGCGCGGCCTCGCCGCCCAGGGCGTCAACGAGTTCCGCCGCCCCACCGTGCCGGCCACCCTCGACGGCCTGGTCGTCGGCTACGCCACGCCCCCGGACAGCGGCTGGCAGGGCGCCCTGCAGGCCCTGTGCGGGGTGCTCCCCTGACGGCCTGAACCGTCAGGAGGGGGCGGTGGGCTCGGCGGCCGGTTGCGGCTCGGGGGCCGGGGCCTCGCCGAAGCGGGCCAGGGTCAGGGAGCCCGCCACCGCCACCGCGAAGCCGGTGATCGCCAGCCAGCCCAGTCCGTCCCGGGTGGTGTCCCCGAGCCAGATCACCCCGACGATCGCCGGGCCGATCGTTTCTCCGAGCACCGCGCCCGCCGTCGCCGTGGTCACCGAGCCGCGTTGGAACGCCGAGGTCAGCAGCAGGAACGCGGCCCCGCCGCCGACGAGGAGCGCGTACCAGACGGGGTCCGTGAGGTCGATGCCCTCGATCAGCCGGACCGCCACCTCCACCACCCCGAAGCCGACCCCCGCCCCGAGCCCGAGGACGAGTGCCCGGGACCGCGCCGGCAGCCGGCCCGCCGCCACGCCGAGCAGCAGGACCCCGAAGGAGATCCCGAGGAGCACCCAGTCCAGCGCCTCCGAGCCCTCCCGGTGGCCCTCCTTGCCCGAGGCGAAGGCCAGCATCGCGAGCCCCAGGCAGACCACGGCCACGGCCACCCACTCCACCCGGCTCAGCCGCACCCGCAGCACCCGGGAGGCGATGACCGCCGTGACCGCCAGACTCGCGGCGAGCGCCGCGCCCACCACATAGATCGGGAGCGTCCGCAGCGCGACGATCTGCAGGACGAAGCCCAGACCGTCCGCCCCGAGACCGGCGAGATAGCGCCACTGCCGCAGCGCCCGCCACATCAGCGCGACGTCGACGCCGCTGCCCGTCCCCGGCTCGGCGGCCCGCGCCGCCATCGCCTGGAGGACCGAGGCGGCGCCGAAGCAGACGGACGAGGCGAGCGCACAAATCATCCCGAGAAGCACAAAGCGACTCTAGGGCCTGCCCGGCGATTCCCCGCGGGTCCCACCCGCCCGGCATGGCAGGCCCTCGGGGGGGTGGGCCGGAAAACACCGGCCTACACTGTGCCGTCGCGAGGCGCGCGGGACGCGTTCGCGACGGCGAAGGGGAGGCGACGGACATGCGCAGGCTGAGGTCGAGCACGGTGGTGCTCGGCGGGATGGGTGTGCTCGCGGCGACGATCACCGCGTGCGGCTCGGAGCCGGACAAGCGGTGCGTGGACCCGCTGACCCGGGAGGAACTGCCCAGCTACGAGTGTCAGAGCGGCGGCGGCAGCGACGACGACGACAACGGCTCCACCCACCGCGGCACGTACTACTACGGCGGTTCCGTCCGCGACCGCAAGGTGAGCGGCGGCAGCTTCGACAAGACCGCCGTGGACACCGGCGGCTTCGGCTGCTCCGGCACCGGCGGCGGCTGAGGCGGGCCCGGCACCATGAAGCGCCACACCATCGAGCCCCGGCCCGGCTGGCAGGAGACGGTCGAGGAGCAGGGACTCGTCTACCCGCTGACCCGCTACCCGGACGGTTCGCTGCTCCCGTACTGGGACGAGAGCGCGTACTACTCCTTCTCGCTGCCCGAGGTCGAGGCCCTGGAGGAGGTCGTCGAGGAGCTGCACGCGCTGTGCCTGGCGGCGGCCGCGCACATCGTCGAGGAGAACCGGTTCGCCGAGCTCGGGATCACCGACCCGAAGCTGGCGGGCCTGGTCGCCGAGTCCTGGCGGCGCCGCGCCGAACTCCCCTCCCTGTACGGCCGCTTCGACCTGCGCTACGACGGCACGGGCCCGGCCAAGATGCTGGAGTACAACGCCGACACCCCGACCTCCCTCGTGGAGGCCGCGAGCCCGCAGTGGTTCTGGATGGAGGAACGGTTCCCCGGGGCCGACCAGTGGAACTCCCTCCACGAGCGGCTCGTCGACGCCTGGAAGCGCCAGGCCCACCTGCTGCCGCCCGGCCCCCTCCACTTCGTCCACTCGGACGGCGACGAGCTCGGCGAGGACCTGATGACGGTCGCGTATCTGCGCGAGACCGCCCAGCAGGCCGGACTGGACACCGAGGCGCTCTCCGTCGAGCGGATCGGCTGGGACCGGCTCTCGCGCCGCTTCGTCGACGACCGGCTCCGCTTCATCCGCAGCTGCTTCAAGCTCTACCCCTGGGAGTGGCTGACCACCGACCGCTTCGGCCGGCACGTCCTGGACACCCTCGACAACGGCGGCGGCACCGGCACCACCTGCTGGATCGAACCCGCCTGGAAGATGCTGCTCTCCAACAAGGCGCTCCTCGCGATCCTGTGGGAGCTGAACCCGGGCCACCCCAACCTGCTGCCCGCCTACCTCGACGGGCCGCGCGAGCTCGCCTCGACGACCGGCTGGGTCGCCAAGCCGCTGCTCGGCCGCGAGGGAGCGGGCGTCACACTGCACGAGGCCGGTTCGGAGCCCTTCGTACGGGACGGGGAGGCCTGCTGCTACCAGGAGCTGGCCCCGCTGCCCGACTTCGACGGCAACCGGGTGGTGCTCGGCGCGTGGGTCGTCGAGGACGAGGCGGCGGGGCTCGGCATCCGGGAGTCGGCGGGGCTCGTCACCGACGAGTACGCCCGCTTCCTCCCGCACGTGATCCTGTAGGACCCGTCAGATCTTCACCACGGTGACGGCCGGGCCGCAGAGCAGGGTCAGATCCTCCGGATGCGAGGTCAGGACGGTGACCGGGCCCGCCGCTCGGCGCGCGACCGCCGCCAGGACGGCATCGATCGCGTACTTGTGGCCGTGCAGACCGTGCTCCCGCAGGAGCACGGCGGCCTCGTCGCTCACGGACCGGGTGACGTCATGCACGTCGACGCGGGACAGGACCCATTGGATGCGCGCCGGGTGGACCCGCTCGTAGTCCGCCTCCAGGCGGGTCATTGCGGTGGTGGCGACCTGGACGCCGTTTTCGGTCGCGACCTGCACGCGTACCACGACACGCCGGTCCTTGAGGTAGAGCTTCGAGAGCCCTTCACTGTCCAGCAGCAGTGTCCCTGCCATCAGGCGGCAGCCTTGCGGGCGTCGTCCGCGCCCGGCGTGTGATGGCGCAGCTCGTCACGGGCCGCCTTGAGCTCCTCCTCGGTCAGCGGGTCGTTGTCGATCTCGAAGTCGGCCACGATCTCCCGTTGCCGTTCCATGGCAACTCGATGCTCCAGCGCCTCCGCGACGTACGCGGAGAAGCCGCCCGCCCCGACCCGGCTGCGCACGCTCTCGGCGAGCTCCTCGGGCAGGCTGATCGAGTACTTCTTGCTACCGCTCATGCATCCGATCGTACTGTCGATGCCCCCCTCGCGGACGGTTTTCAGCCGCACCACCAGGGGAGCCCGGCGTTCCCGACGCTCAGTCCGACAGAACCCCCCTCAACTGCTCCAGACCCCAGTCCAGATCCTCCTTCGAGATCACCAGCGGCGGAGCGATCCGGATCGTCGAACCGTGTGTGTCCTTCACCAGGACCCCACGCTCCATCAGCCGCTCCGAGATCTGCCGGCCCGTCCCCTTCGAAGGCACGATGTCGACACCCGCCCACAGCCCGCGGCCGCGCACCGCCTCCACCGCGCCGCCGCCCACGAGCAGCCCCAGCTCCGCGTGGAGGTGCTCGCCCAGCTCCGCCGCCCGCTCCTGGAACTCGCCCGTCCGCAGCATCGCGATCACCTCCAGGGCCACCGCGCACGCCAGCGGGTTCCCCCCGAACGTCGACCCGTGCTCACCCGGCCGGAACACCCCGAGCACGTCACGGTCGGCCACCACCGCCGACACCGGCACCACCCCGCCGCCCAGCGCCTTCCCCAGGATGTACACGTCCGGCACCACGCCCTCGTGCTCGCACGCGAACGTCCGGCCCGTCCGGCCCAGACCCGACTGGATCTCGTCCGCCATGAACAGCACGTTCCGCCGGCGCGTCAGCTCCCGCACCCCCGCCAGATAACCGGCCGGCGGAACCAGGACCCCCGCCTCGCCCTGGATCGGCTCGATCAGCACCGCCACCGTGTGCGCGGTGACCGCCGCCTCCATCGCCGTCAGGTCCCCGTACGGCACGATCTCGAACCCCGGCGTGTACGGCCCGAAGTGGTCCCGCGCCTCGTGGTCCGTCGAGAAGCTCACGATCGTCGTCGTCCGGCCGTGGAAGTTGTTCGCCGCCACCACGATCTTCGCGTGCCCGTCCGGCACGCCCTTCACCTCGTACCCCCACTTCCGGGCGGTCTTCACGGCCGTCTCGACCGCCTCCGCCCCCGTGTTCATCGGCAGCACCGCCTCCTTCCCGCACAGCTCCGCCAGCTGCGTGCAGAAGTCCGCGAACCGGTCGTGGTGGAAGGCGCGCGAAGTCAGCGTCACCCGCTCCAGCTGCGCCTTCGCCGCGTCGATCAGACGCCGGTTGCCGTGCCCGAAGTTGAGCGCCGAGTACCCGGCGAGCATGTCGAGATAGCGACGGCCCTCGACATCGGTCATCCAGGCGCCGTCCGCCGAGGCGACGACGACCGGAAGGGGGTGGTAGTTGTGAGCGCTGTGCGCGTCCGCGGAAGCGATCGCGTCTTCTGTCCTCGACACGGGATCTCCGTTCGTCCTGCGGCTCGGGGGGTGGCTCGTCCCCAGGGGGCTGTGGCCCCTTTCTTATCGTCGCTCGGATGCCGGACAGGGAAACCTCGGCGACGGCGCGCCAGCTACCCTGGAAACACGCACGGCGACTGGCGTACGGGGAAGCGACCCCGGGGGAGCCGCGCGCGCTCCACCACACGAGGTGCCGCTCGCCTGGGCATCACGGGCCCCTGGTCCCGTGCGCACCTCCGCCCCGGGACCGTTCCGCCGAACGCCCGGAGGACACCACCATGACCACCCCGCAGCAGCACCCCGCGCTCGCCGCCGCCGACCCCGAGCTCGCCGCCCTCGTCGGCGCCGAGGAACGGCTCCAGGCCGAGACCCTGCGCCTCATCCCCAGCGAGAACTACGTCTCCGCCGCCGTCCTCGAAGCCTCCGGCACCGTCCTCCAGAACAAGTACAGCGAGGGCTACCCCGGCCGCCGCTACTACGAGGGCCAGCAGAACATCGACCAGGTCGAGACCCTCGCCATCGAGCGCGCCAAGGCCCTCTTCGGCGTCGACCACGCCAACGTCCAGCCCTACTCCGGCTCCCCGGCCAACCTCGCCGTCTACCTCGCCTTCGCGCAGCCCGGCGACACCGTCATGGGCATGGCCCTGCCCATGGGCGGCCACCTCACCCACGGCTGGGGCGTCTCCGCCACCGGCACCTGGTTCCAGGGCGTGCAGTACGGCGTACGCAAGGACAACGGGCTCATCGACTTCGACCAGGTCCGCGAGCTCGCCCTCAAGGAACGGCCGAAGGTCATCTTCTGCGGCGGCACCGCGCTGCCCCGCACCATCGACTTCGCCGCCTTCGGCGAGATCGCCCGCGAGTCCGGCGCCGTCCTCGTCGCCGACGTCGCCCACATCGCCGGCCTGATCGCGGGCGGCGCCCACCCGTCCCCCGTCGGGCACGTCGACGTCATCTCCACGACCACCCACAAGACCCTCCGCGGCCCGCGCGGCGCCATGCTCCTGTCCACCGAGGAGCACGCCAAGGCCCTCGACAAGGCCGTCTTCCCCGGCCTCCAGGGCGGCCCCCACAACCAGACCACCGCCGCCATCGCCGTCGCCCTCCGCGAGGCCTCCCAGCCCTCCTTCCGCGACTACGCCCACGCCGTCGTCGCCAACGCCAAGGCCCTCGCCGAGGCGCTCCTCGCCCGCGGCTTCGACCTGGTCTCCGGCGGCACCGACAACCATCTGATCCTGATCGACCTCACCCCCAAGCAGGTCCCCGGCAAGATCGCCGCGAAGGCCCTCGACCGGGCCGGGATCGTCGTCAACTACAACACCGTCCCCTACGACCCGCGGAAGCCCTTCGACCCCTCCGGCATCCGCATCGGCACCCCCTCCCTCACCTCCCGCGGCCTCACCACGGACCACATGGGCCAGGTCGCCGAGTGGATCGACCGCGCCGTCACCGCCGCCGGCACGGGCGACGAGGACACCCTCCACACCGTCCGCGCCGAGGTCGCCGACCTCATGGCCTCCTACCCGGCCCCGGGCCTCCCGGTCTAGCCACCGTCGACCCGGTCGACCGGTCGACCGGTCGACCGGTCGGTCCGGTCGGCCCGGTCGGCCAGGTCGGCCCGGTCAGCCCGTCGGCCCGGAGGCCCGTCAGCCCGACCGATCGGCGGCCCGTCAGCCCGCCGTCCCCGCGACGCGCAGGGCCTCCGCCCGGTCCGGTATGCCCTCCAGCCGGAGGGTGAGGGCCCCCGCGCTCCTGGTCCACAGGAGCGTGGGGCCCGCCGGGCGCACCGCATGGGTCCACACCGAACCGTCCCCCGACTCCAGCGGGAACGTCAGCCGGTGCGGGCGGGCGAACCAGTACGCCGGCGTGCCGTCCGGCAGCGTCACCCCCTCCGGCTGCACCGGCACCTGCTTGACGAAGCCCAGCTCCAGCCGCGCCGGGAACTCGTCGAGCCGCACCGTCCGCTCCCCGTCGCGCCAGCAAAGGCTGATCACCGCCCGGCCCCGCTCCGCCGCCCCCGTCACCGCGACCGCGTCGGGCGCTCCGAGGGCGCCGGGTATCAGCGGCTCGAAGCCCGCCCTGCGCCCGGCCTCCGCCAGGGCCACCGGCTCGGGGCACCCCGGCACCGTCCCGCCCGGCGGCATCCGGCCGCCCTCGGGGTCGTACCGCACGGAGACCCCGCCGAAGCCGAACCAGTCCGCCACCGCCGCCCGCACGGGAGGCGTCAGCACCAGCACGATCAGCACCCCGGTGAGCCCCGCCACGAGGGCCCGCCACCGCTCCCGCACCCACCGCCCGATCCGGCGCGGTACGGGCACGGGCGCCGGGGCCGGCGTCGGCACCCGCTCGGCGAGGAGCCGGGCGAGGACCCGCTCGGCCATCGTCTCGCCGTCCACGTCCGGCACCCGCAACCGCCGCCCCAGCCCACGCAGCTCCTCCGGCAGCCGCTCGCCGGGCCCACGCTCCGAACCCGGCAGCCGCCCGCCCGCCACACGCCTCAGCTCGCCCGGCACCCACTCGCCCACCGCGTCCGCCGGCCCGTCCGGCAGCCGCTCGCCCACCGCGTCCCGCGGCCAGTCCGGCAGTCCCTCATCCGGCCGTCGCCGTTCCTCACCCACGCCCCTCACCTCCCTCCGACTCCGGCTCCTCCGTCACCAGCACCCGTCCCAGTTTTCTCAGCGCCCGGCTCAGGCGGGACTTCACCGTGCCCCTCGGCCAGCCCAGCGCCAGGGCCGTCTCCGTCTCGTCGAGCTCCAGGAGGTACCGGTGGACCACCACCTGACGGTGTTCCTCCGCCAGACCGTCCAGCGCCTCCCACAGCCGCCGGCTCCGCTCCCGCTCCTCGGCCGCGACCGCCGGGTCCGCCGACTCCGGTATCCGCGGCTCCCCGCTCAGCAGATCCGCCTCCCGCCCCGCGACGGCACGCTGCCGACCCGCCGAGCGCACTGTGTTCCTGGTCTCATTGACGACGATCCGCAGCAGCCAGGGACGGAACGCCGCACCCTCCTTGAAACTCCCCAGCGACCGGTACGCCTTGAAGAAGGCCTGCTGCACCACGTCCTCGGCCTCCGCGCCCGCACCGCACGCCACGGCCGCCCTCAGCGCCACCGCCGTGTGCGCGCGGACCAGCTCCGCGTACGCCTCCGGCTCCCCGGCGCGCACACGGGCGATCACCGCGGCCTCGTCCTCGACCAGGCCCCCCTCCCGCGTCCTCACACCTTTGATACACCGGCAGTCGGGGATCGGTTCCCACACCTGAGAGAATGATGTGCATGGCCTCTGACAGTCCCCGTGTGCTCTCCGGAATCCAGCCCACCGCAGGCTCGTTCCACCTCGGCAACTACCTCGGCGCCGTCCGCCAGTGGGTCGCCCTGCAGGAGACGCACGACGCCTTCTACATGGTCGTCGACCTGCACGCGATCACGGTCCCGCAGGACCCCGCCGAGCTGCGCGCCAACACCCGGCTCGCCGCCGCCCAGCTGCTCGCCGCCGGTCTCGACCCCGAGCGCTGCACCCTCTTCATCCAGAGCCACGTCCCCGAGCACGCCCAGCTCGGCTGGGTCATGAACTGCCTCACCGGCTTCGGCGAGGCCTCCCGCATGACCCAGTTCAAGGACAAGTCCGCGAAGCAGGGCGCCGACCGCGCCACCGTCGGCCTCTTCACCTACCCGATCCTCCAGGTCGCGGACATCCTGCTCTACCAGGCCAACGAGGTCCCGGTCGGCGAGGACCAGCGCCAGCACATCGAGCTGACCCGCGACCTCGCGGAGCGCTTCAACGGCCGCTTCGGCGAGACGTTCACGGTCCCGAAGCCGTACATCCTCAAGGAGACGGCGAAGATCTTCGACCTCCAGGACCCGACGATCAAGATGAGCAAGTCGGCGTCCTCGCCGAAGGGTCTGATCAACCTCCTGGACGACCCGAAGGCCACCGCCAAGAAGGTCAAGAGCGCCGTCACCGACACCGACACGGTGATCCGCTTCGACCCGGAGAACAAGGCCGGCGTCTCCAACCTGCTCAGCATCATGTCCACGCTCACCGCCACCTCCATCGAGGACCTGGAGAAGAGCTACGAGGGCAAGATGTACGGCGCGCTGAAGACGGATCTCGCCGAGGTCATGGTGGACTTCGTCACGCCGTTCCGGGCCCGCACGCAGGAATACCTGGACGACCCGGAGACGCTGGACTCGGTCCTGGCCAAGGGAGCGGAGAAGGCCCGCGCGGTCGCCGCGGAGACGCTGGCGCAGACGTACGAGCGCATGGGCTTCCTGCCCGCCAAGCACTGAGTCCGAGGACCCTGGCCCAAAGGGTGGTGCCTGCCGCACACTGGCGGCTGGCACCACCCGACACAAGTCGACCGACAACGGAGGAGAACGACGTGGGGACCGTAACGCTCGGCGTTTCGATCGCGGTCCCGGAGCCCTACGGCAGCCTGCTCCAGGAGCGGCGCGCCGGCTTCGGGGACCCTGCCGCGTACGGCATCCCCACGCACGTCACGCTGGTCCCGCCGACCGAGGTGCCCGAGGAGCGGCTGCCGGAGATCGAGGCGCACCTCGCGGGTGTCGCCGCCGACCACCAGCCGTTCCCGGTGCGCCTCGAAGGGACCGGGACCTTCCGTCCGCTGTCCCCGGTCGTCTTCGTGAAGCTCGCGGAGGGCGTGCCCTTCTGCAACGCCCTCCAGCACCGGATCCGCGACGAAGCCGGCCCCCTCGCGCGCGAGCTGCAGTTCCCGTACCACCCGCACGTCACCGTCGCGCACGGCATCTCCGAGGAGGGGATGGACCGGGCGTTCGAGGAGCTCGCCGGGTACGAGGCGGCCTGGACGTGCCGCTCCTTCGCGCTGTACGAGCAGGGACCGGACGGGGTCTGGCGGAGGCTGTACGACTACGAGTTCGGCAGCGGCCGCCCGATCTCGGCGGTCCCGGCGCAGGGCGGCAGCCCGGTGGACACGCCCGCGCCGACCGCGTAGGGCGGCAGCCCGGTGGACACGCCCGCGCCGACCGCGTAGGGGCCGAGAGCCGTACGTCACACCGGCAGCCGCCGGAACAGCGGCCTCGGCACGTGCCGTACCGCCGCCATCACCATCCGCAGCGACCCCGGCACCCACACCGTCTCCGAGCGGCGCCGCAGTCCCAGCTCGATCGCGCCCGCGACGGCCTCCGGGGTCGTCGCGAGGGGGGCCTCCGCGAGCCCGGCCGTCATCTTCGAGCGTACGAACCCGGGCCGTACGACCATGACGTGCACGCCCGTGCCGTGCAGCGCGTCCCCGAGGCCCTGGGCGAAGGCGTCGAGCCCCGCCTTCGACGAGCCGTAGATGAAGTTGGCGCGGCGGGCCCGCTCGCCCGCCACCGAGGAGAGCACCACCAGGGAGCCGTGCCCCTGCGCCTGGAGCGCGCCCGCGCACACGAGTCCGGCCGAGACGGCGCCCGTGTAGTTGGTCTGCGCGACCCGGACGGCGGCGACCGGGTCGGACTCGTCCCGCGCCTGGTCGCCGAGGACGCCGAAGGCGAGCAGCACCATGTCGATGTCGCCCTCCGTGAAGATCTTCCCGAGCCGCTCCTCGTGCGAATCGGTGTCGAGCGCGTCGAACGGCACCGTGCGCACGTCCGCGCCGAGCGCCCGCAGCGAGTCGGCGGCGGCCGTGAGCGCGGGGGAGGGGCGGCCGGCCAGCCAGACCGTACGGGTGCGGCGCGCGATCAGCCGGCGGGCGGTGGCGAGCCCGATCTCGGAGGTGCCGCCGAGGACGAGCAGGGACTGCGGGGCACCGAAGGCGTCCTTCACGGGAACTCCTGGAGAGCTAGAGACGGAGACGGCGGGCCAGGTCCGAGGTGAGGACCGACCGGGGGTCGAGCGCGGCGCGCAGCGCCCGGAACTCGTCGAGCCGCGGGTACATCGCGGCCAGGGTCTCCGGCCGGACCCGGGAGTCCTTGGCGAGGTAGACCCGTCCCCCGGAGCCCACGACCTCCTCGTCGAGCGCGTCGAGGAAGCGGCCGAGCCCGGGGAGGGCGGTGGGGAGGTCGAGGGCGAGGGTCCAGCCGGGCAGGGGGAACGACAACCAGCCGGGGTCGCCCTCGCCGAACCGCTTCAGGACGGCGAGGAAGGACGGACAGCCGCGGTCCGCGATCCGTCGCACGATCCGGCGGAGGGTGTCCTCCTGCCCGTACGGGACGACGAACTGGTACTGGACGAAACCGCCGGGCCCGTAGATCCGGTTCCAGTGCGGGACGCCGTCGAGGGGGTGGAAGAAGGCCGGAAGCGACTGGAGGCGGCCGGTCGCGGCGCGGGAGGCCTTGCGGAACCAGAGCTCGTTGAACAGCCCGACGGTGGTGCGGCCGAGGAGTCCGCCGGGGACGTACGGCGGCGGGGCGGGCAGCCGGCCCGGCCGGAAGGCGAGCGGATCCCGGCGGGCCCGGTGGCGGCGGGGGAGTGTGTCGTACGGGGCGTGGTCGCCGCGCGTCAGGACGGCGCGGCCGGTGGCGGCGCCGCGGGCGAGCAGGTCGATCCAGGCGACGGAGTAGCGGTACGCGTGGTCGGTGGCCGTGAGCCGGGCCATCAGCTCGTCGAGGTCCGGGACGCGTTCGGTGTCCACGCGCATGAGGGAGGTCTCGACGGGGAGCAGCCGCAGGGTGGCGGAGAGGATCACACCGGTCAGGCCCATGCCGCCGGTGGTGGCGTCGAAGAGCGGGGTCCCCGGCAGCACGGTCCTGATCTCGCCGTCGGCGGTGAGGAGTTCGAGGGCGGTCACGTGACGGCCGAACGAACCCGAGACGTGGTGGTTCTTGCCGTGGATGTCGGCGCCGATCGCGCCGCCGACGGTCACGTACCGGGTGCCGGGGGTGACCGGGACGAACCAGCCGAGCGGCAGCAGGGCCTCCATCAGCCGGTGCAGGCTCACGCCGGCCTCGCAGACGACGAGCCCGGCGGTGGTGTCGACGGCGAGGATCCGGTCGAGGCCGGTCATGTCGAGGACGGTGCCGCCGGCGTTCTGCGCGGCGTCGCCGTACGCGCGTCCGAGGCCCCGTGCGACGGCCCCGCGGCGCCCGCAGGCCCGGAGGGCCTCCGCGACCTCGGCGTGCCCGCGGGGCCGCTGCACGCGCGCGAGGGTGGGGGCGGTGCGGCCCCAGCCGGTGATCGCTTCGCAGTCGTCGTCCAGGACGTGGGTCTCGACAGCCATGAGGGTGACCGTATAGCCGTGGTTGTGCCTTATGCCGGTATTGCATGCCGGTTCGTCGAAATGGGTGATTAAAGGAGTGTCAGGAAAGAGACCTCGTGCCCTCGCGCGCGGCCCGAGCGAAAGTCACGTTGACCGACTCGAACGGCGAGGCCCGACAGGGGGCACCACGGATGCGCGACGCACAACGGGCCGAACCGAAACACCCACCCGGGCCGGCACCCGGCGCGCCCCCGACGCATGCCACCGCCCACCCCGACGCGGCGCGCCCGTCCCCGGCGGGGCGGCCCGGCGCGCCGGGAAGCGAGGCCGGGGAGCGGCCCGACGGGGCCTCGACCGAGGCTCGGCCTCGGGGCGCGGGCCGGGCCGAACGGCGGGCGGGGGCCGCGCCCACGCGGCCGGGCGGCGCAGCCGCGGCCGACTCCCCGGACGGGCCGACGCGTGCCGCCACCGACCACCCCGGCGCGGAGCGCCCGTCCCCGGCCGGGCCGCCCGACGAACCGGGGAGCAGCGCTGCGGAGCCGACCGGCAGGGCGGGCGCCCCGAGGCCCGGCATCGCCGAGCGGACCGGTCGCGCGGGTGACACCCCGGCCGCGCCGGCCCCCGAGCCGCGGGCCCTGGCGGGCGACGCCCGGGTCGTGCCGTTCGCAGGACCGCTCTTCCCCACCGGCGACGTCCCGCCCGCGCCGCCCGCCGAGCCGCTGGCCCTCGCGGGCGATGTCCCGGTCGTGCCGGCCGCCGGACCGCTGGCCCTCGCGGGTGACGCGCCGCCGGCCGCTGAGCCGCTGGCCCTCGCGGGCGACGCCCGGGTCGTGCCGTTCGCAGGACCGCTCGTCCCCACCGGCGACGTCCCGCC
>NZ_JBSHDU010000130.1:0-14751 GCF_053616475.1 Streptomyces sp. NPDC055815
GCCGCTGGAGGGCGCCGTTCCGTTGTGCCCACCCGTTCCGCCCCAGCGGAACGATTGCCCACAACGGCGGGGCGCCGGCCCACAACGGGGGTGGTGTGAAGATCTGCTGATCCGATCGGGGGAACTGTCCGCGCTGCTCCGCCGGGTCCGCCTCCCGGCCTGAACTACGCTCGGAATCGCCCGTGCGGAGCCCCCCGCGGGATCGGCTCGTGCGCAGGTGGACGGGAGCGTGGCCCGTGACGGATCAGGCTGTGGCGGCGGCCGGCAGCCGGCAGTTCTTCGGCCGGCAGCGGGAGTTGAAGGCCCTGCGCGCCGACATCGAGCGGACCGGCCTCGACACCCTCACCGGCCGCAAGGCGCCCCGCGCCCGGGTCCTGCTCATCGCCGGAAAGCCTGGTTCCGGACGGACGGCCCTCGCCGAGGAGTTGGCCGCCGGGCTCGCCGACCGCTACCCCGACGGGGTCTTCCGCGCCCGGCTCACCGAGCCGGGCGGCGAGCCCGTCCCCACCGCGCGCGTCGCCCAGGAGCTCCTCGCCGCCCTGGGGGTCGCCGAACCCCCGGGGGCCGGTGAGGACGAGCTGACCGAGCTCGTCAGGGGTGCGCTCGCGGACCGTCGGGCCGTACTCCTCCTGGATGACGCCGTCGACGCCGAGCAGGCCGATCCCCTCATCCCCGACAACCCCGACGCCCTGGTCGTCGGGGTCGCCCGGGGGCCGCTCACCGGCATCCCGGACGTCCGGCCCTGCACCCTCGGCGGGCTCGACCCCAAGTCGGCCATCGAGCTGCTGACCGCCTTCACCGGCTCCGTCCGCGTCACCGTCGACCCGCAGGCCGCCGAGACCCTCGTCGAGGAGTGCGGGGGGCTGCCCGCCGCCGTCGTGCTCGCCGGCGGCTGGCTCTCCAGCCGGCCCAAGGCCTCGGTCGCCGATCTCGCCAAGCGGCTGCGCGGGCTGAGCGGCGATCCCCTCACCCGGACCTTCCTGCTCGCGCACGAGGCGCTGCCCGCCACCGCCGCCCGGATACTGCGATTCCTCGCCCTGGCCCCGCTGGGCCGGGCCGACGCCCACACCGCCTCCGCCCTGGCCGGCTGCTCGGTCTCCGCGGCCGCGACCACCCTCGCCGACTTCGCGGCCCTGGGGCTCGTCTCGGCCGGTGAGGACGGACAGTACGAGGTGCGGGCGCATCTCGTCCCCCTCCTTCGCGCTCAGCTGGAGGAGCGCGACCGGCCCGCCGAGGTGCAGCTCGCCCGGGCCAGGATGCTGGAGCGGACCGTACGGCTCCTCCAGTCCTGCCGTGCGGTCACCGAGCCCGAGGGCTCGCCCGCCCGCCGGAAGCTGGCCGGGCTGCCGCGGGCCCTGCGTTTCCCGAGCGCGGCCGCGGGGGCCGCCTGGCTGGACTCCCGGCAGGCCGTGCTCCTGGCCTCCGCCCGGCTCGCCGTCGCCGACGGGGAGCTCGACACCCTCGCCCGCCGGCTCGTCGCCTCGCTCGTCAGGGCGCTCGCGGCGCACCGGGGCGCCGAGGCCGCCGCCCCCGAGCTGTACGGCCTGCACCGGCTGGTCCTGGACGTGGCCGAGCGGCGCGGGCTGCACCGCGAGCGGGCCGCGGCCCTGCTGAACCTGGCCGATCTGGATGCGAGGACCGGCAGGACGAAGGACGCTCTGCTGCGATATCGGTCGGCTTTGGATGCCGGACGCAAAGCAAATGACCCGTACGCGACCGGTCGCGCAATGGAATCCGTAGGTGGCTCGTATCAGGAGCTGGGGGACTGGCAGCGGGCCGGCGACTGGTACGGGCGGGCGCTTGCCCAGCGCCTGGCCCGGGACGAGCGCGCCGACCAGGCCCGGCTGTACGCCCGCCTCGGAGCCGTACAGACCTATGCGGGGCGGTACGGGGAGGCCCTGCGGAGCTGGCGGGCCGCCGCGGCCGGGTACCGGAGGCTCTCCGATCTCCCGGGCTACGCACGGGCGTTGAGCGAGGCGGCCCGGGTCCAGGAGTACGCCGGGCGGCCCGATGAATCCCTGCGGACCTGCGAGGAGGCGGTGGAGTGGGCCCGCCGGGCCCAGGACACGCGGCTGCAGGCCGCGCTCCAGCTGCGGCTCGCCGACACCCTCGACCGGCTCGGCGACCCCGCGGCGGCCGGGCTGCACCGGTCCGCGGCCGAGAGACTCCTGGAAACGGAACCATCAGCCTACGAAATCCGCAGTGGCTCCGGCGAAGATTAGTACTTTGAAAGGCTAGACAGCGGGAACTCCTTCATTAGACTGGGTGCGCCGCGTTCGAACGTGGTCTGCCCCGGTGCGCCGCAGTGCATCCGGGTATGTATCGCAGTGCCCCAGTTATCCCCCTGATTCAAGGACCGTGATCGACGATGAAGGTCGGCATCCCCCGCGAGGTCAAGAACAACGAGTTCCGCGTGGCCATCACCCCTGCCGGTGTCCACGAGCTCGTCCGCAACGGCCACCAGGTCTTCATCGAGCAGAACGCCGGTGTCGGCTCCTCGATCACGGACGAGGAGTACGTCGCCGCCGGCGCCGAGATCCTCGCCACCGCCGACGAGGTCTGGGCCACGGCCGACCTGCTGCTCAAGGTCAAGGAGCCCATCGCGGAGGAGTACCACCGCCTCCGCAAGGACCAGACCCTCTTCACCTACCTGCACCTCGCCGCCTCCAAGGAGTGCACGGACGCGCTCCTGGAGTCCGGCACCACCGCCATCGCGTACGAGACGGTCGAGACCGCGAACCGCGCGCTCCCGCTGCTCGCCCCGATGTCCGAGGTCGCGGGCCGCCTGGCCCCGCAGGTCGGCGCCTACCACCTGATGCGCTCCGTCGGCGGCCGCGGTGTCCTCCCCGGCGGCGTCCCCGGCACCCACGCCGGCGAGTGCGTCGTCATCGGCGGCGGCGTCTCCGGCTGGAACGCCACCCAGATCGCCGTCGGCATGGGCTTCCACGTGACCCTGCTCGACCGTGACATCAACAAGCTCCGCGAGGCCGACAAGATCTTCGGCACCAAGGTGAAGACGATCGTCTCCAACGCCTACGAGCTGGAGAAGGCCGTCGTCGAGGCCGACCTCGTCATCGGCGCCGTCCTCATCCCGGGCGCCAAGGCCCCGAAGCTGGTCACCAACGAGCTCGTCGCCAAGATGAAGCCCGGAAGTGTCCTTGTCGACATTGCGATCGACCAGGGCGGCTGCTTCGAGGACTCCCACCCGACCACCCACGCCGAGCCGACCTTCCAGGTCCACAACTCGGTCTTCTACTGCGTCGCCAACATGCCGGGCGCGGTTCCGAACACCTCCACCTACGCCCTCACCAACGCCACGCTGCCCTACATCGTGTCGCTGGCGAACAACGGCTGGGTCGAGGCGCTCCGCCGCGACGCCGCCCTCGGTCTGGGCCTCAACACCCATGACGGCAAGGTGGTTTACAAGGAGGTCGCCGAGGCGCACGGTCTCGAGCACGTCGAGCTGAGCAGCCTCCTGGCCTGACCCCTGAAGGCTCTTTGACGGAGGCCCCGTCAACGCGTGCCGTCAATATCACGCACCCGGCCGGACCTTGTTCGACAAGGTCCGGCCGGTCGTGTCTCCGGGGCTGCCAAAACGTTCGGTCAACTCGCCTCGAACGTAACCCTTTAACCGTTTCGCACACCCCTGAAACGTGTGGATGCATGCCTGCGCACCCTTGACAGAGACGTGTTCGGTTGCCGACACATCGGGCCGGGTCCGGCGGATTGTGTTGCTGCGGAGCGGTGACACGCCATAGAGTCGCCAACCGTCGGCATGGTGCCACGCTGACCTATCGATAAATGTTCCTGGTCACATCCAAGGAGGTAAGACGACTTGTGAATGAGTCGACATTTACTCCCGGGAGCGGTGCGCCAGGTGCCCCGATCGGCTCCGTCGCGGTGCGGACCTTCGCGACGCACCAGCCCATGACGAGTGCCCACACGATGAAGACGATGGACGGCCTACACGTGAACGCCACGGCCGGCAACGAGATGGGCCGAGAGTCCACCCACTTCGCCGCCTACGACGAGGTGCCCGAGGGGCACTTCTACGACCCCGACGCCGAGTACGAGCCCGACCCGGAGTACGCGGCCACCCTCGCACCCGACGCTGCCCGCCAGCGCCGCGAGCGGATCGGCCCCACCGGACGGCCCCTGCCGTACTTCCCGATCCCGGGTCCCCTGACCGACCACGGACCCGCGAAGATCATCGCGATGTGCAACCAGAAGGGCGGCGTCGGCAAGACCACGTCGACCATCAACCTGGGTGCCGCGCTCGCCGAGTACGGACGACGGGTGCTGCTCGTCGACTTCGACCCGCAGGGAGCCCTGTCGGTCGGCCTCGGCGTGAACCCGATGGAGCTCGACCTCACCGTCTACAACCTGCTCATGGAGCGGGGCATGTCGGCGGACGAGGTGCTCCTCAAGACCGCCGTGCCCAACATGGACCTGCTGCCGAGCAACATCGACCTCTCGGCCGCCGAAGTCCAGTTGGTCAGCGAGGTCGCGCGCGAGTCCACGCTCCAGCGCGCCCTGAAGCCGCTGATGAACGACTACGACTACATCGTGATCGACTGTCAGCCCTCGCTCGGCCTGCTGACCGTGAACGCCCTGACGGCGGCTCACAAGGTCATCGTGCCGCTGGAATGCGAGTTCTTCGCGCTGCGCGGTGTCGCGCTGCTCACCGAGACCATCGAGAAGGTCCAGGAGCGGCTCAACCCCGAGCTGGAGCTCGACGGCATCCTCGCCACGATGTACGACTCCCGGACCGTGCACAGCCGTGAGGTCCTCGCGCGCGTCGTCGAGGCCTTCGACGACCACGTGTACCACACGGTCATCGGCCGTACGGTCCGCTTCCCGGAGACCACGGTCGCCGGCGAGCCCATCACCACGTACGCCTCCAACTCCGTGGGCGCCGCCGCCTACCGCCAGCTCGCCAGGGAGGTGCTCGCCCGGTGTCACGCCGAGTGAGTCTGCCCGGAGCCGACGAACTCTTCCGTACGACAGGGGGGACGGCGCTCCAGGCGTCCGCACCCCGCCGGGCGGTCCCGGCACCTGCGGCCGAGAGCGACCCGGCGGCGGCCGAGGGCTCCGCCGAGCACGCCCCGGCGGACTCCGAGGCCGCGGAGCCCCGCGCCCGGACGGTCGAGCCCGAGGCACCGGCCGCCAAGGCCGCGCCGACCGCCTCGGTGCCCGCCCCCGCGGCGGCGGCCCGCCGGCGCGGCGGCCGCACCGCGAACCGGCGGCCCAGCGGCCGCGAGCGCCACGACGAGAAGATCACGGTCTACGTCTCCGCCGAGGAGCTCATGGACCTGGAGCACGCCCGGCTCGTCCTGCGCGGCGAGCACGGTCTCGCCGTCGACCGGGGCCGGATCGTCCGGGAGGCCGTCGCGGTCGTCCTGGCGGACCTGGAGTCCCGCGGCGACGCGAGCATCCTCGTCCGCCGCCTGCGCGGCCGCTGACGGTAGCCTGCGGGCTGCCGTTCTCCTCGTTCCCCCTGGACCCCTCCGTGCACCACACCCCTGACGAAACGTCCCGCCCCCGCCGCCGCCTCCTGGGCCGCGGCCCGGGCGCGACGTCGGGGGAGCCGGTACCGGCCGTGCGGCCCGCACCCGACGAAACCTCCGAGGCCCTCCCACCGGCCGCGCCCGCGCCCGCGGGGGCGGCGGGGGAGGCCCCGGAGGTTTCCGTGCCTGCGGAGGCGGCGGGGGAGGCCCCGGAGGTTTCCGTGCCTGCGGAGGCGGCCGAGGGGCGGGACGGGCGGTTCACCGTGCGGCTCTCCAACTTCGAGGGCCCCTTCGATCTGCTCCTCCAGCTCATCACCAAGCACAAGCTCGACGTCACCGAGGTCGCCCTCTCCCAGGTCACCGACGAGTTCATGGCCCACCTGCGGGCCCTCGGGCCCGACGGGGACCTCGACCAGACCACCGAGTTCCTCGTCGTCGCCGCCACCCTGCTCGACCTCAAGGCCGCCCGGCTGCTCCCCGCCGCCGAGGTGGAGGACGAGGCCGACCTCGCCCTCCTGGAGGCCCGCGACCTGCTCTTCGCCCGGCTCCTCCAGTACCGCGCGTACAAACAGATCGCCGCGATCTTCGAGGAACGCTGGGAGGCCGAGGGCCGCCGCCACCCCCGTACCGTCGGACTCGAACCGCACCACGCCGCGCTGCTCCCCGAGGTCGTCATCTCCCTCGGCGCCGAGGGCTTCGCCAAGCTGGCCGTCAAGGCCATGCAGCCCAAGCCCGAGCCCCAGGTGTACGTCGACCACATCCACGCCCCGCTCGTCAGCGTCCGCGACCAGGCCGCCGTGGTCGTCGCGCTGCTCCGCGAGCGCGGGACCGCCGTCTTCCGGGAGCTGATCGAGGACGCCGGCGACACCCTCACCGTCGTCGCCCGCTTCCTCGCCCTCCTGGAGCTCTACCGGGAGAAGGCCGTCGCCCTCGACCAGGAGACCGCCCTCGGCGACCTCACGGTCTCCTGGACCGGCGGCGAGACGGACCCCTCCGGGGCCGTCACCGACGAATTCGACCAGGAGGCCAGGGAGGCCACCGCATGAGCGACCTCAAGCCCGCCCTCGAAGCCGTCCTCATGGTCGTCGACGAGCCCGCCACCGAGGCCCACCTCGCCAAGGTCCTGGAGCGCACCCCGCGCGAGGTGGCCGACGCCCTGCACGAGCTGGCCGACGAGTACACCGCCCAGGGCCGCGGCTTCGAGCTGCGGCGGGTGGCCGGCGGCTGGCGCTACTACACCCGCGCCGCCTTCGCCCCGGCCGTCGAGGCCTTCGTCCTGGAGGGGCAGCAGGCCCGCCTCACCCAGGCGGCCCTGGAGACCCTGGCGGTGGTCGCGTACCGCCAGCCGGTCAGCCGTTCCCGCGTCTCCGCCGTACGAGGAGTGAACTGCGACGGGGTCATGCGCACCCTCCTCCAGCGGGGTCTCGTGGAGGAGGCGGGCGCGGAACCCGAAACAGGTGCGATCCTGTACAGGACGACGAACTACTTCCTGGAGCGGATGGGCCTGCGCGGCCTGGACGAACTCCCCGAGCTCGCCCCCTTCCTCCCCGAGGCCGAGGCGGTCGAGCCGGACTCCCTGGAAGGCGTCCCGTCGTTCGACCCGGACGCAGACGTAGACGACAAGACGGAACTTTGATGCGAAGCAGCAGCGGCAGGAACAGCAGCGGAAACAACGGCGGGAGCCGTGGTGGCAACAGCGGCGGCCGCGGCGGCAGCGGCGGCGGCCGCGGCAACAGCGGCGGTGGCGGCGGGCGCGGGAACTACCGCGGCGCCGGCAACGGCCGCGACGACCGGCAGGGCCAGGGCGGCGGACGTCCCGGCCAGGGCGGCGGGCGTCCGGGCCAGGGCGGCGGCGGCCGGTCGAGCGGCTCCGCCAGCCCGCGCAAGGCGCGCCCGGAGGAGCGCACCTACGACGAGCGCTACAGCCCCTCATCGGACGCCCCCAAGCGCGGGCGCGGCACGGCCGCGCGCGGCGGCGCCAAGGGCGGCCCCCGGCAGTCCCCGCAGCGCGGCGGCGGCCGTACGGCGCCCGCCCGCTCGCGCGAGTACGACGCCCGTACCGAGGAGCGCAACCGGGAGCGGTACGCCGGCAAGCCCGAGATCAAGACCCCCAAGACCTTCCCCGGCGCCGAGCAGGAGGGCGAGCGGCTGCAGAAGGTCCTCGCCCGCGCCGGCATGGGCTCGCGCCGCGCCTGCGAGGAGCTCATCGAGCAGGCCCGCGTCGAGGTCAACGGCGAGATCGTCCTCGAGCAGGGCATGCGCGTCGACCCGGAGAAGGACGAGATCAAGGTGGACGGCCTGACCGTCGCCACCCAGTCGTACCTGTTCTTCGCGCTGAACAAGCCGTCCGGCGTCGTCTCCACCATGGAGGACCCGGACGGCCGCCAGTGCCTCGGCGACTACGTCACCAACCGCGAGACCCGGCTGTTCCACGTCGGCCGGCTCGACACGGAGACCGAGGGCATCATCCTGCTCACCAACCACGGCGAGCTGGCCCACCGCCTCACGCACCCGAAGTACGGCGTGAAGAAGACCTACCTGGCCGCCATCACCGGCCCGCTGCCCCGCGAGGTCGGCCGGCGCCTCAAGGACGGCATCCAGCTGGAGGACGGCTACGCGCGCGCCGACCACTTCCGCGTCGTCGAGCAGACCGGCAAGAACTACCTGGTCGAGGTCACCCTCCACGAGGGCCGCAAGCACATCGTGCGCCGGATGCTCGCCGAGGCGGGCTTCCCGGTCGAGAAGCTGGTCCGCACCGCCTTCGGCCCGATCGCCCTGGGTGACCAGAAGTCGGGCTGGCTGCGCCGCCTGACCAACACGGAGGTCGGCATGCTGATGAAGGAAGTCGGCATGTAAGGCCCCTGCCGTACCGAGAAGCCCGTGACCGCCCGGCGGTCACGGGCTTCTTCGTGTCCGGTGAGGCTTGTGGGCGGCGCCCGCGACGCTTTATAGTCAAGGTGACTCTTAAAGAGATCGGAGGTGAGCCCCGCCGTGAACAGCCGGTGGACCTGGGCCCACGGGGGTGGACCAGGTCTCGACGTCCCGCCGATGCGCCGTAGCACGCGCGTCGAAGGGACCGGTCTGCGCGCGGCGGGGATCACGCCATGAAGCGTTACGGCCACGGCCTCGTCCCCGGCAGGTTCCACCCGCCGCACGCCGGCCACCACCACCTCGTCCGCACCGCGCGCGACCGCTGCGAGCGCCTCACCGTGCTCGTCCGCGGCTCCTCCGCGGACACCCTCCCGCTGGAGGACCGGGTCGGCTGGATGCGCGAGATCCACCCCGACGTGCTCGTCCTCGGCGGCGACCAGTACACCGGCCCCGAGCGGGTCGACGCCGTCTTCGCCTCGGAGCCGTACGAGGACGACCTCGGCCCCCTCCCCGGCGCCGAGACCGTCCACGTCGACCCGGTCCACCCCTTCACCGACGCCGCCGTCCGCCAGGACCCCGCCGCCCACTGGGACTTCCTGGAGCCGCCGGTACGCGCCGCGCTCACCCGGCGGGTCGTCGTCCTCGGCGCCGAGTCCACCGGCACCACGACCCTGGCCCACGCCCTCGCCGACCACTACCGGCGCCGCGGCGGCGTCTGGGCCCGCACCCGCTGCGTACCGGAGTACGAGGGCGAGTTCGGCGCACACGAACCGGCCCCGCGCTCCTCCGACTTCCCCGTCATCGCCCAGCGTCAGGCCGAACGGGAGGAGGAGGCCGCCCGGGACGGCTCGCCCCTCCTCGTCTGCGACACCGACGCCTTCGCCGCCACCATCTGGCACGAGCGCTACACGGGCACCACCAGCCCCGCCACCGGCGAGATCGCCGCCCACGGCCGCCAGCACCTCTGGCTGCTCACCGACCACCGGGGCATCACCGTCGAGGACGGCGGTCCGCCCTACGGGGAGCAGCTGCGGCCCTGGATGACCGCGCGCTTCCTCACCCAGCTCGCGCGCACCGGCCGCCGCACGGTCGTCCTCACCGGCCCCCACGAGGAACGGCTCGCGACCGCCGTCGCCGCCGTCGACGCACTGCTCGCCGAGGGCCCGCACCTCACCGACACCCCGCCGGAGCGCCGATGACCGCCCACCGGGCCCCCGAGGGCTACGACCCGTACGCCTTCGTGCCGTTCGCCGTCACCGTGGACCTCGCCGTCCTCACGATCCGCGAGGAACGCCTGCACGTCCTGCTCGTCGAGCGCGGCCAGGAGCCGTACGCCGGATCCTGGGCCCTGCCCGGCGGATTCGTCCTGCCCCGCGAATCCGCCGAACGGGCCGCCCGCCGCGAACTCGCCGAGGAGACCGGACTCTCCGAGACCACCGTCGCCGGCCTCCACCTCGAACAGCTCCGCACCTACACCGAACCGGACCGCGACCCGAGGATGCGGGTCGTCTCCGTCGCCTTCACCGCGCTCGTACCGGACCCCCCGGAACCGCGCGGCGGCGGCGACGCGGCCCAGGCCCGCTGGATCCCGTACGGGACGCACGGCGGGCTCGCCTTCGACCACGACCGGATCCTCGCCGACGCCCACGAACGGGTCGGCGCCAAGCTGGAGTACACCTGCCTCGCGACCGCCTTCTGCCCGCCCGAGTTCACCCTCGGCGAGCTGCGGCAGGTCTACGAGACGGTCTGGGGCGTCGAGCTCGACCGCCCCAACTTCCGGCGCAAGGTCCTCACCACGCCCGGCTTCGTGCAGGCCGTGGAAGGGCCGCCGCGCCTCACCGGCGGACGGGGGAAACCGGCCGCTCTCTACCGGGCGGGCGGGGCCACGACCCTGCACCCGCCCCTCCTGCGACCGGAAGGACGAACAGCATGAACCTCGGACGCCACGCGACGAAGCAGGCCGCGACGGGATCCCTGATCGGGCTGGCGCTCGGCGACGCGCTGGGCCGGCCCACCGAGTTCAGCGACGTACCGCGGATCATCAGCTGGTACGGCCCCTGGCGGCAGATGGCGCTCCCCGAGAACGGCCGCGTCACCGACGACACCCAGATGACCCTCTCCTTCGCCCGCGGCATCCGCACGGCGATGGACCGGGGGGTGCTCGCCCCGCAGCAGCTCACCCAGCCGCTGCGGGAGGAGTACGTCGACTGGTACCGCTCGCCGGAGAACAACCGGGCCCCCGGCAACACCTGCCTGGCCGCCTGCCGTCTGCTGATGACCGACGTGGCCTGGCAGGACGCCAGCCAGATCCACTCCAAGGGCTGCGGCGCCAACATGCGGGTCGCGCCCATCGGGCTCGTCCCCGGGCTCAGCGAGGAGCAGCGGGCCGGTGCCGCGCAGCTCCAGTCGGGTCTGACCCACGGTCACCCCACCGCGCTCGCCGCCTCCGACCTCACCGCCCGCGCCGTGTACCTGCTCGCGCAGGGCGTGGACCCGGCCGGGCTCGTCGGGCAGCTGCGCTCGTACGCGTACGAGAACCGGTCCCGCTACCACGAGAACTGGCTCGGCGACCTGTGGACCCGCTCCCAGGACCCCAGCGCCCTCCACTTCATCCAGCGGGGCTGGGACGAGTGCCTGGCCGTCCTGGAGCGCCTGGACGCCGTCCAGCGCACGGCCGACCCGGAGCTCGACCCGTGCGAGTACACCGGTGACGCCTGGATCGCCGAGGAGGCCTTCGCGACGGGCCTGCTCTGCTTCCTGCTCTTCCCCGACGAGCCCCTCACCGCTCTCCGCCGCGCCGCCTGCACCCGCGGCGACTCCGACTCGATCGCCGCTCTCGCGGGCGCCTTCGCCGGCGCCCACCTCGGCGCGGACGCCTGGCCGAAGGAGTGGGAGGAGCGCGTCGAGTACCGCAGCGATCTGCTGACCTTCGGCGCGCTCTGGGACGCGTGAGGCCGCGCTCCGGACGCGTGAGCTAGAGCTCGTCCCGTGCCGAGGCGCGGCGGGCGCGGGTCAGGAAGTCCTGGATCCGGGGTTCGTCCGGGGTGTCGGGGAGAGGGGTCGTGTCGTGGGCGCGGTCGGCCTCCTCCTGGAGGCGGTTCATCCAGGACTCGACCTCCTGCCAGGGCACCTCGCCGCGCTTGACCGCGAGGAGGCGGTCGCGGTCCTCGCCGACGTCGATGCGGAGCTCGCCCGTGCGCAGCAGGTCGCGGCAGCTGGTGAGGAGCCGCAGCAGGTGCATGGCGTGCTTCCAGCGCGGATGCCCGTACTGGCGGACGTCCGCGTCCAGCTTGCGGCGCTGGCCGCCCGCGTACCGCACGAAGGTCTGGTGGGCCCGGCGGGACAGGAAGGCCCCGCGCAGCGAGAGGAGCTCGCGGCCCCAGTCGTCCACGTGCTCGACGACGGGGGAGTGGAGGCACTCCAGGACGTTCGGGTTGTTGCGCAGGGCGAGCTCGCAGAAGCGTTCCAGCTCCCAGCTGAACTGCTCCTCGCCCGGGCCCTCCACATGGGCCGGGGGCTTGTCGAAGTGCCAGAAGAGCGGCGTCGGGGCGAGATAGACGCCCCGTACGTCCGTGTCGCTGTCCTCGGTCGCCAGACCGAAGGCGCGCGAGCCCATCACGCAGGAGTAGATCGTGTGCTCGCGCACCAGCTCGTCCGGAGTCATGCGGGGCAGATTACGCCAGGGTGATCGTTTCCCCCGAGACAATAATCCGCTCGGCCGGGAGGGGACGGGGCGCCGGTCCCGCCGCCACCGATCCGTCGGCGACGCGGTACTTGGAGCCGTGACAGGGGCAGTCGATCGTGCCGTCCGCGACCTTGTTCACCGTGCAGCCCTGATGGGTGCAGATCGCCGAGAACGCCTTGAACTCGCCCGCCGCCGGCTGCGTCACCACCACCTTCTGCTCGGCGAAGACCGTGCCGCCGCCGACCGGGATCTCGGAGGTCCTGGCCAGGGGTGCGGGGCCGCTGGACGTGGCCGTGGCGGAGGCGGTGGTCGGAGCCGGTGCGCTGGCGGCCGTGCTGGCGGCGGTGGTCGGGGCCGGTTCGCTCGCGGCCGTGGCGGTGGCACTCGTACCGCCGTCACCGCCGGTGTCACCGCCGCCGTCCGAGCCGCAGGCCGTCGTCAGGGCCGCCGCCGCGAACAGGACGGTACGGCGGGTCGTGGAGCTTGAAGTCATGCCGCCAGCTTCGTCGCGCGGCGCCCGCGGGGCCCGCAACACGCCTGCCCGCGCCCGACGCCTACTCCGAGTGGCGGAACACCCCGGTTCGGGTGACATTGGGCGTGTTTCCGTACCGGACGAAAGGCAGGACCCATGGCCGGCAACGACCTCGGCAGTCTCCTCGGAAGCCTCCTCGGCAGCAGCGGCGGGCAGGGCGGCGGCAGCATCCTCGGCTCCCTCATGGGAGCCCTCGTGCAGGGCCAGGGCGGCAGCGGCGGCAACGGCTCGAACCCGCTCGGCGGGCTCCTGGACCTGCTCACCAGGTCCGGCCTCACCGACCAGACGCAGTCCTGGGTCGGCACCGGCCAGAACCAGGCCGTCAGCGGCGCCCAGATCGCCGAGGCCCTCCCGGACGACACCCTGCAGAAGGTCGCGGCGGACGCCGGCGTCAGCCCGCAGGAGGCCGCCGACGAGATCGCCCGGTCCCTGCCGCAGGCCGTCGACAAGCTGACCCCCGAAGGCTCGCTGCCCCAGGGTGCCTCCCTGGAGGAGATCATCCGCCGGCAGCAGCTCTGACCCCGTTCCGGACGCCCGCCCTCCGTCCGCTTCGTCTCGGAGGGCGGGCGGCGCGGGCACGTCGGCCCCGCCGCTGACTAGGCTGAACGGAGCACTGACGCAGGCGAAGGAGCACGACGTGGCGGTACGAGCGGTCCGAGGAGCCGTCCAGCTGGAGCGGGACGAGGCCGGACACATGCGCGAGCAGGTCGAGGAGCTGCTCACCGCCGTCCTCGAACGCAACGGGCTCACCGCCGACGACCTCATCAGCATCTGGTTCACGGCCACGCCCGATCTGCACAGCGACTTCCCCGCCGCCGCGGCCCGGCACCTCGGGATCGGCATGGCGGACGTACCCCTGCTCTGCGCACAGGAACTCGACATCGAGGGTGCGATGCCGAGGGTCGTCCGGCTCCTCGCCCACGTCGAGACCGAACTGCCCAAGTCCCGGATCGCGCACGTCTACCTCGGCGCCGCGGCCGCCCTGCGCAAGGACATCGCCCAGTGAGAACAGCGCTCGTCATCGGTACCGGCCTGATCGGCACCTCCGCCGCCCTCGCCCTCGCGGGCCGGGGCGTCACCGTCCACCTGCGCGACCACGACCCGGCGCGGGCCCGCACCGCCGCCGCGCTCGGCGCGGGCACCGACGAGGCGCCCGAAGGACCCGTGGACCTCGCCATCGTCGCCGTACCGCCGGCGCACGTGGCCGCCACCCTCGCCGAGGCCATGAAGACCGGCCTCGCCCGCGGCTACCTGGACGTGGCGAGCGTCAAGGGCGGGCCGAAGCGGGAGCTGGAGGCGCTGGGCCTCGACCTCACCGCGTACATCGGCACGCACCCCATGTCCGGCAAGGAGCGCTCGGGGCCGCTCGCCGCCACCGCCGACCTCTTCGAGGGCAGGCCCTGGGTCCTCACGCCGACCCGGGACACCGACACCGAGGTCCTCAACCTCGCCCTCGAGCTGGTCGCCCTGTGCCGGGCCGTCCCCGTCGTCATGGACGCCGACGCCCACGACCGGGCCGTGGCCCTCGTCTCCCACACCCCGCAGCTGGTGTCCTCGATGGTCGCCGCGCGCCTGGAGGAGGCCGACGAGTCCGCCGTACGGCTCTGTGGGCAGGGCATCCGCGACGTCACCCGGATCGCGGCCTCCGACCCGCGCATGTGGGTCGAGATCCTCTCCGCCAACCCCGGGCCCGTCGCCGACGTCCTCTCCGGCGTCGCCGCCGACCTCGACGAGACCGTGCGGGCGCTGCGGGCCCTGCAGTCCGCCTCCGTGGACGAGCGCCGCGACGGGGCGACGGGGGTCGAGGACGTGCTGCGGCGCGGGAACGCGGGGCGGGCCCGCGTGCCCGGCAAGCACGGTGCCGCCCCCGCGGTCTACGAGACCGTCGCCGTCCTCATCAGCGACCAGCCGGGCGAGCTGGCCCGCATCTTCGCCGACGCGGGGCGGGCGGGGGTCAACATCGAGGACGTCCGCATCGAGCATGCGACGGGGCAGCAGGCGGGTCTGGTGCAGCTGATGGTGGAACCTTCGGCGGCGGGGGCGCTGGGGGCGGCCCTGCAGGAACGAGGCTGGTCCCTCCGCACGAGCTGATCCCACCCCGTTGTGGGCAATCGTTCCGCTGGGGCGGAACGGGTGGGCACAACGGAACGGCGCCC
>NZ_JBSHDU010000131.1:0-14652 GCF_053616475.1 Streptomyces sp. NPDC055815
CCGCGTTCCGCGCCCCGACCCGCACCCACTGTGGCGGCGTGCATCCGGTGCGGGTTCAGGCGCGGAAGCCTCTGGCGCCGGCAAGGGCGCCGTCCGTTGTGCCCACCCGTTCCGCCCCGGCGGAACGCATGCCCACAACGGGGTGGGCGCCGCCCACAACGGGGTGGGCACCGTCCCGGCGGGGCGCGGGCCCACAGCGGGGCGCGGGTGGGAACCGGCCGTTTTGGGGGGCCCGACGGGCCGGGCGGCGGGCGCGGACCGGCGGGCTCGTAGAATCGACCCACCATGGCTTACCTCGACCACGCCGCGACCACGCCCATGCTCCACGAGGCGATCGAGGCGATGACCGCCCAGCTCGCCGTCACGGGCAACGCCTCCTCCCTGCACGCCGCCGGACGGCGGGCCAGGCGGACCGTCGAGGAGGGCCGCGAGACGCTCGCCGCCGCGCTCGGCGCGCGGCCGAGCGAGGTCGTCTTCACCTCGGGCGGCACGGAGGCCGACAACCTCGCCGTGAAGGGCCTGTACTGGGCCCGCCGCGACGCCGACCCCCGCCGCACCCGCGTCCTGGCCAGCCCGGTCGAGCATCACGCCGTCCTCGACGCCGTCGACTGGCTCGCCACCCACGAGGGCGCCCGGGTCGAGTACCTGCCCGTGGACCACCACGGCCGCGTCCACCCGGACGCGCTCCGCGAGGCGATCGCCCGCGACCCGGAATCCGTGGCCCTGGCCACCGTGATGTGGGCGAACAACGAGATCGGCACGATCATGCCGGTCCGTGAACTCGCCGAGACCGCCGCCGAGTTCGACGTGCCCCTGCATGCCGACGCCGTCCAGGCCGTGGGTCAGGTCCCGGTCGACTTCGCCGCCTCCGGCCTCGCCGCGATGACCGTCTCCGGCCACAAGATCGGCGGCCCCTACGGCATCGGCGCGCTGCTCCTGGGCCGCGAGTACACCCCCGTACCCGTTCTGCACGGCGGCGGTCAGGAGCGGCACGTCCGCTCCGGCACCCTCGACGTGCCGGCCGTCGACGCCTTCGCCGTCGCCGCCCGGCTGGCCGCCGAGCGCCAGGAGGAGTTCGCCCGCGAGGTCGGCGCCCTGCGCGACGAACTCGTCATCGCCGTCCGGGCGCTCGTGCCGGACGCGATCCTCGGCGGCGACCCGGTCGACCGGCTGCCCGCCAACGCCCACTTCACCTTCCCCGGCTGCGAGGGCGACTCCCTGCTCCTGCTGCTGGACGCGGCCGGCATCGCCTGCTCCACCGGCTCCGCCTGCACGGCCGGCATCGCCCAGCCCAGCCACGTCCTGCTCGCCACCGGCACCGACCCGGACCTGGCCCGCGGCACCCTGCGCTTCTCCCTCGGCCACACCTCCACCAAGGAGGACGTGGCGGCGGTGGCGGCGGCCATCGGCCCGGCCGTCGAGCGGGCCAGGACCGCCGGCCTCAGCTGAGCCGGGAGCGCGCCTTCCGCACCAGCGCCAGGTACCGGTCCCAGTCCCAGTGCGGACCGGGATCGGTGTGGTCGGTGCCCTCGACCTCGACGTGCCCGATGATGTGCTCCCGGTCCACGGGTATCCCGTACCGCGCGCATATGTCGGCCGCGAGCCGCGCCGAGCCCTCGTACATCGCCGCCGTGAAGTCCTGCGGCCGGTCGACGAAGCCCTCGTGCTCGATGCCGATGCTCCGCTCGTTCATGTCGCGGTTCCCGGCGTGGAAGGCCACGTCGAGCTCCCGGATCATCTGCGCCACATGGCCGTCCTTGCGGACCACGTAGTGCGCGGCGGCCCCGTGCGCCGGGTTCTTGAAGACCTTCAGGGCGGAGGCGTAGCTGCCCTGGACGACATGGATCACGATCCGGTCGATCGTGTAGTCGTCCGGCCGGTCGGCCCGCCGCCAGTTCGCCCGCGCCGCCGACGTCCACTCGGCGCCCTTGTGGTCCAGCTCCCCCTCGACCCGCTTCTTCTCCATCCCCGGCAGCCGCCACCACAGGCGCCCGAGATCGTCCCTGGCCAGCGCGACCGTGCCCACCGCGGCGGCCGCGCCGCCGATCAGCACGGCCCGCCGCCCCACCCGCCGGCCGCCGGCGCCGCTCCCCGTGTCCTTCGACTTGCTCCCCATGCCGGGGAGAACGCTCACTACCGCGACCGCGGTTCCCGGCGCCCCGTACCCTGGTAGCGCTATGACTCAGACTCCGCCCCAGCGCCCCCACGCCCGCCCCCTCCGGGTACTTGCCGCCATGTCCGGCGGAGTGGACTCCGCCGTCGCCGCCGCCCGCGCGGCCGAAGCCGGTCACGACGTCACCGGCGTGCACCTGGCCCTCTCCGCGAACCCGCAGTCCTTCCGTACCGGAGCGCGCGGCTGCTGCACGATCGAGGACTCGCGCGACGCGCGCCGGGCGGCCGACGTGATCGGCATCCCGTTCTACGTGTGGGACCTCGCCGAGCGGTTCCGCGAGGACGTCGTCGACGACTTCGTCGCGGAGTACGAGGCGGGCCGCACCCCCAACCCCTGCCTGCGCTGCAACGAGAAGATCAAGTTCGCGGCGCTCCTCGACAAGGCGCTCGCCCTCGGCTTCGACGCGGTCTGCACCGGGCACTACGCCACCGTCGTCCTGAACGAGGACGGCACCCGCGAGCTGCACCGGGCCTCCGACATGGCGAAGGACCAGTCGTACGTGCTCGGCGTGCTCGACGAGAAGCAGCTCGCGCACGCGATGTTCCCGCTCGGCGACACCCTCACCACCAAGGACGAGATCCGGGCCGAGGCCGAGCGGCGCGGGCTCGCGGTCGCCAAGAAGCCCGACAGCCACGACATCTGCTTCATCGCCGACGGCGACACCCAGGGCTTCCTCGCCGCCCGCCTGGGCAAGGCGGAGGGCGACATCGTCGACGAGGCCGGCACGAAGGTCGGCACCCACGAGGGCGCGTACGGCTTCACCATCGGCCAGCGCAAGGGCCTGCGGATCGGCCACCCGGCCGCGGACGGCAAGCCCCGCTACGTCCTCGACATCTCGCCCGTGAACAACACGGTCACCGTCGGCCCCGCCGAGGCCCTCGACGTCACCGCCCTCACCGCGATCAAGCCCCGCTGGTGCGGCACCGCCCCCGAGGGCCCGGGCCGCTACACCGCCCAGCTCCGCGCCCACGGCGGCGAGTCGCCGGTGAGCGCGGCGATGGAGGACGGCGAACTGAAGGTCGTCTTCGAGGAGCCCGTCCGCGGCGTGGCCCCCGGCCAGGCGATCGTCCTGTACGACGGCACGCGCGTGGTGGGCTCGGCGACGATCGCGTCGACCACGAGGCGTGCGACCGCACCGGCCACCGCCTAGACCGGCTCGTCCAGGAACTCCTCCAGGACCGGGGCCAGGACGTGCGGGGCCGCCTCGTGCGTCTGGCCCGTGAGGGTGCGGTGCCGGGCCCGGGGGAGGGCCGCCGTCAGGGCGCGGGCCGCGCGCCGGGTCGCCGCCGGGCTCGCGCCCCCGTCGACCACGAGCACGCGCGCGTGGACCGCCGCCACGAGCCCGTCCGCGAGCGGCTCCGGCTCGTACACCGACAGCGCGCCCACCGGGAGCCCGGCCGCCGCCCCCGCGAGCGCCAGGACGCCGCCCGCCTCCGTGCCGTGCACGGCCGCGCCAGGACCCGCCGCCTCCAGGACGGCCGCCAGGTCCTCGATCTCCCGCTCCACCTGGACGGGCCCGCGCCGCCGGTACGTCACGACGGAGAAGCGCCGGGCGAGCAGCCCGGCGAGCACCCGCCCGCCCCCGTCGGCGCCGCCGACCAGCACGACGGCCCGCCCGTGTCCGTACCGCTCGTACGCGATCTCCGTACCGTCCCGCGACACGACCCGGCCCCTGCTCATCTCGTCCATGGCAGGGCAGACCGGGGCCGCCGCCGGAACTCATCGCCGCCCGCCGGACTTTTTCCGCGACCGCCTACCGTGGGCCCATGAACATCTGCGTCTTCCTCTCCGCCGCCGACCTCGACGAGCGGTACACGGCCGCCGCGCGCGACTTCGCCACCCGTCTCGGGAAGGCCGGTCACACCCTCGTCTGGGGCGGCTCCGACACCGGCCTCATGAAGGTCGTCGCGGACGGGGTCCAGGACGCGGGCGGCCGCCTCGTCGGCGTGTCCGTCGACTTCCTCGCCCACAAGGCCCGCCCGGACGCCGACGAGATGGTCGTCGCCGGGGACCTGGCCGAGCGCAAGGCACTGCTCCTCGCCAAGTCCGACGCGATCGTGGTCATGGTCGGCGGCACGGGAACCCTCGACGAGGCCACCGAGATCCTGGAGCTGAAGAAGCACGGCAAGCACTCCAAGCCGGTCGTCCTCCTCAACACGGCCGGCTTCTACGACGGCCTGAAGGCCCAGTTCCAGCGCATGGAGGCGGAGGGCTTCCTGCCCCGCCCCCTCGCCGAACTCGTCTTCTTCGCCGAGGACGGCCCGACGGCCCTCGCCCACCTGGAGGCGGAGATCGCCGCCCGCTGATGCGAGCATGGTGCGCATGGCTACACATGTGATCACCGGAGCGGGTTCCGGCATCGGCGCGGCCGTCGCGCGCCGCCTCCACGCGCGCGGGGACGAACTCGTGCTCCACGCGCGCGACGCGGGGCGCGCGAAGGAGCTCGCCGCGCAGTTCCCCGGCGCGCGGACGCTCGTCGGGGACCTCGCCGATCCGGACCGGCTGTCCTGGGCGTTCTCGCACCAGAGCCTCCCGGACCGGGTGGACAGCCTGCTGCACATCGCGGGCGTCGTCGACCTCGGCCCGATCGGGGAGCTCACCCCGAAGACCTGGCACCACCAGCTGAACGTCAACCTGGTCGCCCCGGCCGAGCTGACCCGCCACTTCCTGCCCCAGCTGCGGGTCTCCCAGGGCCACGTCGTCTTCGTGAACTCGGGCGCCGGGCTCAACGCGCACGCCGAGTGGGGTGCGTACGCCGCCTCCAAGCACGGCCTCAAGGCGCTCGCGGACTCCCTGCGCCACGAGGAGCACGCGAACGGGGTCCGGGTGACCTCGGTCTACCCGGGCCGCACCGCCAGCCCCATGCAGGCGAAGGTCCACCAGCAGGAGGGCAAGGAGTACGACCCCTCGAAGTGGATCGACCCCGAGTCCGTCGCGACGGCGATCATCACCGCGATCGACCTGCCGCGCGACGCCGAGATCAACGACCTCACCGTGCGCCCGGGGCGGTAGGGGTGGAAGAGAACAGGCTGTGGGGTTCCGCCACCGGCGTCGGGTCCCTGCCCGGGGGTGACGCCCGTGAGGCCGCCAAGACCGCGACCGGGTCCTTCGAGGACTTCCCCTTCCTTCCGGAGCTGCCCGCGCGCGGCCCCGGCGCCGACATGATCGGCCGGACCATCGGGATGCTCGTCGACCTGTACGCGCACGTGGAGCCGAGCGGCTGGCGGATCAGCGACCGGCCGGGCCGTGACACCAAGCGGGCGCGTTCCTGGCTCGGCGAGGACCTCGACGCCCTGGAGGAGTTCACCCAGGGGTACGAGGGCCCGCTCAAGGTCCAGGCCGTCGGCCCGTGGACGCTCGCCGCGGCCCTGGAGCTGCGCGGCGGCGAGGCCGCCCTCGGCGACGCGGGCGCGTGCAGGGACCTGGCCGGCTCGCTCGCCGAGGGCCTCCACACGCATCTCGCGGAGCTGAGGAAGCGCGTCCCGGGGGCGCGCCTCGTCCTCCAGCTCGACGAGCCCTCGCTCATCGCCGTACTGCGCGGGCAGATCCGTACCGCCAGCGGCTACCGCACCCACCGGGCCGTCGACCGGCAGGTCGTGGAGAGCGCCCTGCGGGACGTGATGGCCGTCCACGACGGGCCGGTGATCGTCCACTCCTGCGCCCCGGACGTCCCGTTCGCACTGCTGCGGCGGGCCGGCGCGGCGGGCATCTCGTTCGATTTCTCGCTCCTCACCGAACGTGACGAGGAGCCGATCGGCGAGGCCGTGGAGGCCGGGACGAAGCTCTTCGCCGGTGTGGTGCCGTCCACCGACACGGCATTGTCCGACCCGGGCGGTAGCGTCATGGGTGTCAGGACGCTGTGGCGCAGGCTGGGGCTGAATCCGGGGACTCTCGCCGAGTCCGTCGTGGTCACCCCCTCGTGCGGGCTCGCGGGTGCTTCGCCCGCCTACGCCCGGGCGGCGCTCGCCCACTGCGTCAGAGCGGCACGGTCGCTCGCGGACAACCCTGAGTAACGGGAGGACGAAACGGTGGCAGTCGAACAGGGGGCCCTGCCCGCCGAGGCACGGGAGAAGCACGCCGAGCTGGCCGAGCAGGTCGAGGAGCACCGCTTCCGGTACTACGTGAAGGACCAGCCGGTCATCAGCGACGGCGAGTTCGACAAGCTCCTGCGCGCCCTTGAGGCGCTGGAGGAGGAGTACCCGGAGCTGCGGACTCCGGACTCGCCGACCCAGAAGGTCGCCGGGCAGTACGAGACCGACTTCACCTCCGTCGAGCACCGGGAGCGCATGCTCTCCCTGGACAACGCCTTCGACGAGGAGGAGCTCGCCACCTGGGCCGAGCGCGTCGCGCGGGACGTCGGCACCCCCGACTACCACTACCTGTGCGAGCTGAAGGTCGACGGCCTCGCGGTCAACCTCACCTACGAGCACGGCCGGCTGACCCGCGCCGCCACCCGCGGCGACGGCCGCACCGGCGAGGACATCACGCCCAACGTCCGGACGATCGCCGACATCCCGGAGCGCCTCCGGGGCGACCGCATCCCGGACCTGGTGGAGATCCGCGGCGAGGTCTACTTCCCGATGGAGGCCTTCGAGGGGCTCAACGCCCGCCTGGTGGAGGCCGGCGACAAGCCCTTCGCCAACCCGCGGAACGCGGCGGCCGGTTCGCTGCGGCAGAAGGACCCGAAGGTCACCGCCTCCCGCCCGCTCCACATGGTCGTCCACGGCATCGGCGCCCGCGAGGGCTTCGACATCTCCCGGCTCTCGGAGACGTACGAGCTGCTGCACGAGTGGGGCCTGCCCACCGCCCGGCACAACAAGGTCGTCGACTCGCTCGCCGGCGTACGGGAGTTCATCGCGTACTTCGGGGAGAACCGTCACTCCGTGGAGCACGAGATCGACGGGGTCGTCGTCAAGCTCGACGAGATCCCGCTCCAGGGCCGGCTCGGCTCCACCGCGCGCGCCCCGCGCTGGGCGATCGCCTGGAAGTACGCGCCGGAGGAGGTCAACACCAAGCTGGTCGACATCAAGGTCGGCGTCGGCCGCACCGGGCGCGTCACGCCGTACGCGCAGGTCGAGCCGGTGACCGTGGCCGGCTCCGAGGTCGAGTTCGCGACCCTGCACAACCAGGAGGTCGTGAAGGCCAAGGGCGTGCTCATCGGCGACACCGTCGTGCTGCGCAAGGCCGGAGACGTGATCCCCGAGATCCTCGGGCCCGTCGCCGACCTGCGGGACGGCACCGAGCGGGAGTTCGTGATGCCCGCCGAGTGCCCGGAGTGCGGGACGCCGCTGAAGGCGATGAAGGAGGGCGACATCGACCTCCGCTGCCCGAACGCCCGGACGTGCCCGGCCCAGCTGCGGGAGCGGCTCTTCTTCCTCGCAGGGCGCCAGTGCCTGGACATCGAGAACTTCGGTGCGGTGGCGGCGGCGGCGCTGACCCGTCCCCTGGAGCCGGCCGAGCCGCCGCTCCTGGACGAGGGCGACCTCTTCGACCTCACCATCGAGCAGCTCCTCCCGATCAAGGCGTACGTCCTCGACCCGGACAGCGGACTGCCCCGCCGCGATCCGAAGACCGGCGAGGAGAAGATCGTCACGGTCTTCGCCAACCAGAAGGGCGAGCCGAAGAAGAACGCGCTCGCGATGCTGGAGAACATCGCGGCGGCGAAGACCCGTCCGCTCGCCCGCTTCATCAACGGGCTCTCCATCCGGCACGTGGGGCCGGTCGCGGCCGAGGCGCTGGCCCGTGAGTTCCGCTCCCTGGAGCGGATCGAGCAGGCGAGCGAGGAGGAGCTGGCGGCCGTCGACGGCGTCGGCGGGATCATCGCGGCCGCCGTGAAGCAGTGGTTCTCCGAGGAGTGGCACCGCGAGATCGTGCGCAAGTGGCGCGCCGCCGGGGTCTCCCTGGAGGACGAGGGCGCCGGGGAGGACGAGGGGCCGCGTCCGCTGGAAGGGCTGACGGTCGTGGTGACCGGCACCCTGGAGAAGTTCACCAGGGATGGCGCAAAAGAGTCGCTCCAGACGCTCGGAGCGAAGGTGACCGGTTCCGTTTCGAAGAAGACCAGCTTCGTGGTGGTCGGTGAAAACCCTGGTTCGAAATACGACAAGGCGATGCAGCTGAAGGTTCCGGTTCTGGACGAGGAAGGCTTCTCCGTCCTGCTCGAACAGGGGCCCGAGGCGGCTCGGGAGGCTGCGGTGCCCGTCGCCGAGTAGCCCGCGGGCGGCCGCCGGAAGCTCACCCGTTCGGCGCATATCAGATCGTTACGGGTGGCCGGGTCGCATTCGGGCAAGAGAGGGAGAGCGCTGCCCGTCCGAGCCCTCGGCGGCCTAGTGTGGTGACCGTGCGTCCAGTCCTGCACGCCCGCGCGAGGGCTCTGCCGGTCATGGCGTCAGGACAACGGCACCGTGACTCCGGGACGGCCGCCCGACAGCGGCCGCACGCCGGACGACGGACGGGGCCGGAGGACGTACGGCCGCGGCCACCGCGGCCCATCGCACACCGACGGCACCGCCGCCTGTGAGAGGGACGGGAATGGAACCGACCGAGAGCGCCGCCCCGGTCCCACGGCCGCACGGCCGTGTGGTCCCCCTGGGCTTCCCCTCCCGGCTGCCCGCAGCCGTGGTGGGCATCGCCGCCGTCGTGCTCGCCGCCGGGCTCCAGCGAGCCCTCAGCGGCGGCCACGGACTCTTCCCCGGCGGCGTCGCCGGCTGGTCCCTCGCCGTCCTCACCGGCCTCATCGTCGGCCACCTGGTCGCCCTCGGCCGGGACCGCTGGTGGGGCGGCACCGGCTCCGGCGCCGCCCTCACCCTCGCCGTCCTCCTCCTGTACGGCTGGGTGCCCGCCGGACTCGTCTCGCTGACCGTCGTCGCCCTCGTCGGCGCCACCCGCCGGCACCGCTGGCGCCAGGGGCTGCTGCACGGCGCCGCCGACGTCCTCGGCGTCGGCGCCGCCGCCCTCCTCCTCGCGCTCTTCGGAGACGTACCGACCGTCGACCGGCCCTGGCAGCCCCTCGACTGGACGATCGGGGACCTCCCGGAAATCGTCCTCGCCGCCGCCGGCTACCTCGTGGTCACCCGCCTCCTCCTGTGGTACACGCTCGCCCCCCAGGGCCGCGGACTGCCCACCATCGCCCGCACCGCCCTCCTGAGGCAGGGCCTCGTCGCCGTCGCCCTGCTCGGCATCGCCCCGCTTCTCTGCGTCGTCGCCGCCACCCGGCCGGTCCTCCTGCCGCTCTTCGCCGTCCCCCTCATCGCCCTCGACTCCACCCTCTGGATCGCCCGCGCCCGCGCCGAGGAACAGCTCCGCGACCCGCTCACCGGGCTCCCGAACCGCCAGTGGCTCCTGGAGCGGGCCTGGACCGCCCTGGAGGAGGCCGAGGGCGAGGGGGCCCGCGCCGCCCTCGTACTCATCGACCTCGACCGCTTCCGCTCGGTCAACGACACCCTCGGGCACCTCGCCGGCGACCGGCTGCTCCTCCAGATCGCCGAACGGCTCCGCCTCGCCCTGCCCCGCGGCGCCGAGGCCGCCCGGCTCGGCGGCGACGAGTTCGCCGTCCTGCTGCCCACCGCCGACTCCACCACCAGCGCCCAGCGGGTCGCCCGGCACCTCGTCGCCGAGCTCTCCTCCCCGCTCGACCTCGACGGGCTCACCCTCGTCCTGGAGGCCAGCGCGGGCGTCGCCGTCTTCCCCGACCACGCCCTCGACGCCGAGGGCCTGCTGCGCCGCGCCGACGTCGCCATGTACCAGGCCAAGCGCGACCGCACCGGCGTCGAGGTCTACGAGTCCAAGCGCGACTCCAACACCCCCGACCGGCTCGGCCTGCTCGGCGACCTCCGCCGCGCCCTGGACGCCGGCGAGGTCGAACTCCACTACCAGCCCAAGGTCCGCTTCGACGGCCAGGTCGCGGGCCTCGAAGCCCTCGTCCGCTGGGTCCATCCCGAGCGAGGGAAGGTTCCGCCGGACGAGTTCATCGCCATCGCCGAGTCCTCCGGCCTGATGCCCCACCTCACCGAGTACGTCCTGGAGACCGCGCTCGCCCAGGTCGCCGTCTGGCGCGCCCAGGGCCTCAACGTCCCGGTCGCCGTCAACGTCTCCCCGCGCGACGTCCACACCCCCGGCTTCGCCGGCGCCGTCGCCGCCCGCCTGGCCCGCCACGGCGTCCCGGCCGGCGCGCTCCAGCTGGAGATAACGGAGCACGTGCTCCTGGAGGACCCCCAGCGGGCCGCCGACACGCTGAACGGCCTCACCGGCCACGGCGTCAAGATGTCCCTCGACGACTTCGGCACCGGCTACTCCTCCCTCGTCCATCTGCGCCGGCTGCCCGTCAGCGAACTGAAGATCGACCGCTCGTTCGTGGCCCGGCTCGCCGTCGACACCGAGGACGCCGAGATCGTCCGCTGCACCGTCGACCTCGCCCACTCGCTCGGCCTCCTCGTCGTCGCCGAGGGCGTCGAGGACGACGAGACCTGGGAGCGCCTGCGCGACCTGGGCTGCGACGCCGTCCAGGGCTGGCTGGTCGCCGCCGCGATGCCGCCCGGCGAGGCCACCGCCTGGCTCCTGGCCCGCGGCGAGCACGGCTGGCGCCGCCCCGCCGACATGGCCGAACCCGTCGATCTGGACCAGCCCTCCGGCCACGTCGTCCAGTGACCCGGCCCCTCCGGGGGCAAACCGTTTCACGGGCAGAGCCACCGGCCCCATAGGATTGGGCCAACACCATCAAGCTCACCCCGTGAGGATCCGCATGCCTGGCATCACGCGCGAGGAGGTCGCCCACCTCGCACGGCTGGCGCGTCTGGAGCTGCGCGGCGAAGAACTCGACCACTTCGCCGGTCAGCTCGACGACATCATCGGCGCGGTCGCCCGCGTCGCCGAGGTCGCCGACCAAGACGTACCGCCGACCTCCCACCCGCTGCCGCTGACCAATGTCATGCGCGCGGACGAGGTCCGTCCGTCGCTCACCCCCGAGCAGGCGCTCTCCGGCGCCCCGGCCCAGGAGCAGCAGCGTTTCAAGGTGCCGCAGATCCTGGGGGAGGACTAAGAAGTCATGACGGACAACACCATCATCAAGCTCACCGCGGCCGAGATCGCCGGAAAGATCGCCGCCGGCGAGCTGACCGCCGTCGAGGTCACCGAGGCCCACCTCGCCCGCATCGAGGCCGTCGACGAGAAGGTCCACGCCTTCCTGCACGTCGACCGCGAGGGCGCCCTCGCCCAGGCCCGTGCCGTGGACGAGAAGCGGGCCCGGGGCGAGAAGCTCGGCCCGCTCGCCGGTGTGCCGCTCGCGCTCAAGGACATCTTCACCACCGTCGGCATGCCGACCACCGTGGGTTCGAAGATCCTCGAGGGCTGGATCCCGCCGTACGACGCGACCCTGGTCAAGAACCTGAAGGCCGCCGACGTCGTCATCCTCGGCAAGACCAACATGGACGAGTTCGCGATGGGCTCCTCCACCGAGAACAGCGCCTACGGCCCGACCGGCAACCCCTGGGACCTCACCCGGATCCCCGGCGGCTCCGGCGGCGGCTCCTCGGCCGCCCTCGCGGCGTACGAGGCCCCGCTCGCCATCGGCACGGACACCGGCGGCTCCATCCGCCAGCCCGCGGCCGTCACCGGCACCGTCGGCGTCAAGCCGACCTACGGCGGCGTCTCCCGCTTCGGCATGGTGGCCTTCTCCTCCTCCCTGGACCAGGGCGGCCCCTGCGCCCGTACGGTCCTGGACGCGGCCCTCCTCCACGAGGCGATCGCCGGGCACGACCCGCTCGACTCGACCTCCATCGACGCCCCGGTCCCGCCGGTCGTCGAGGCCGCGCGCAACGGCTCGGTGGCCGGCATGCGCGTCGGCGTCGTCAAGCAGTTCCGCGGCGAGGGCTACCAGGCCGGCGTCGTGCAGCGCTTCGACGAGTCCGTCGAGCTGCTCACGTCGCTGGGTGCCGAGATCGTCGAGCTGGACTGCCCGACCTTCGACCTCGCGCTCTCCGCGTACTACCTGATCGCGCCGTCGGAGTGCTCCTCCAACCTGGCCCGCTTCGACGCCATGCGCTACGGCCTGCGGGTCGGCGACGACGGCACCCGTTCGGCCGAGGACGTCACCGCCCTCACCCGTGAGGCCGGCTTCGGCGACGAGGTCAAGCGCCGCATCATCCTCGGCACGTACGCGCTCAGCTCCGGCTACTACGACGCGTACTACGGCTCGGCGCAGAAGGTCCGCACCCTCATCACCCGCGAGTTCGAGAAGGCCTTCGAGGAGGTGGACGTCATCGTCTCCCCGACGACCCCCACCACCGCCTTCCCGATCGGCGAGCGCGCCGACGACCCGATGGCGATGTACCTCGCGGACCTGTGCACCATTCCGACCAACCTGGCGGGCAACGCCGCCATGTCGCTGCCCTGCGGCCTCGCGCCGGAGGACGGCCTCCCGGTCGGCCTGCAGATCATCGCCCCCGCCATGAAGGACGACCGGCTGTACAAGGTCGGCGCCGCCGTCGAGGCCGCCTTCGTGGAAAAGTGGGGTCACCCGCTGCTTGAGGAGGCTCCGTCGCTGTGAGTGCCATGGCAAAGAAGGCCAAGAACTTCAAGAAGTCGAAGACCGGCATCTACGTGTCGCTGGCGACCACCGCGTTCGGCGCCGTCAGTGTCGCGAAGCAGGCCAAGCTGGCCCGCAACGACCACGACGTGCTGCGGCTGATCGACTCCGCGGTGTCCGCCGCCGCCATCGTCACCGGCCTCGCCATCCTGTACCGCGAGCTGAAGCGGCTCGGCGACGACGACGTCCTGCTGGGCTGAGAGGGAAGTTCCACCGTGACTGTCACTGAACTGCTGTCGTACGAGGCGGCGCTCGCCGAGTACGACCCCGTCATGGGCCTCGAGGTCCATGTCGAGCTCGGCACCAAGACGAAGATGTTCTGCGGCTGCTCGACCGAGCTGGGCGCGGAGCCGAACTCGCAGACCTGCCCGACCTGCCTCGGCCTGCCCGGCTCGCTGCCGGTGGTCAACGCGATCGGCGTCGAGTCCGCGATCAAGATCGGTCTCGCGCTGAACTGCGAGATCGCCGAGTGGTGCCGCTTCGCCCGGAAGAACTACTTCTATCCGGACATGCCGAAGAACTTCCAGACCTCCCAGTACGACGAGCCGATCGCCTTCAACGGCTACCTGGACGTCCAGCTGGAGGACGGCGAGGTCTTCCGCGTGGAGATCGAGCGCGCCCACATGGAGGAGGACACCGGCAAGTCCACCCACATCGGTGGCGCGACCGGCCGCATCCACGGCGCCTCGCACTCGCTGCTCGACTACAACCGGGCCGGCATCCCGCTCATCGAGATCGTCACCAAGCCGATCGAGGGCGCGGGCGAGCGGGCCCCCGAGGTCGCCAAGGCGTACGTCGCCGAGCTGCGCGAGCTGATCCGTGCCCTGGGCGTCTCCGAGGCGCGCATGGACAAGGGCCAGATGCGCTGCGACGTGAACCTGTCGCTGCGCCGGAACGGCACCAAGACCTTCGGCACCCGCTCGGAGACGAAGAACGTCAACTCGCTCCGTTCGGTGGAGCGGGCGGCGCGCTTCGAGATCCAGCGCCACGCGGCCGTCCTGTCCTCCGGCGGGACGATCGTGCAGGAGACCCGTCACTTCCACGAGGACGACGGCACCACCACCTCCGGCCGCATCAAGGACAACGCCGAGGACTACCGGTACTTCCCGGAGCCCGACCTCGTCCCCGTCGCCCCGGCCCGTGAGTGGGTCGAGGAGCTGCGTGCCGGTCTGCCCGAGCTGCCCCGCGTGCGCCGCAACCGGCTCCGCGAGGAGTGGGCCGTCTCCGAGCAGGAGATGCAGTCCATCCTCAACGCCGGCGCGGTCGACGCGATCGTCGCGACCACCGAGGCGGGCGCGGACGCGGCCTCGGCCCGCAAGTGGTGGATGGGCGAGCTGGCCCGCAACGCCAACGAGAAGGGCGTCTCCCTGGAGGAGCTGCCCATCACGCCGGCGGACGTGGCCCGGGTCTCGGCCCTGGTCGCCGGTGGTGACCTCAACGACAAGCTGGCCCGTCAGGTCATCGAGGGCGTCCTCGCCGGCGAGGGCACCCCGGACGAGGTCGTCGAGAAGCGCGGTCTGAAGGTCGTCTCCGACGACGGCGCGCTCGGCACGGCGGTCGACGAGGCCATCGCGGGCAACGCGGCCATCGCCGACAAGATCCGCGGCGGCAAGGTCGCGGCGGTCGGCGCCCTGGTCGGCGCGGTCATGAAGGCCACCCGTGGCCAGGCGGACGCGGCGAAGGTCAAGGACCTGATCCTGGAGAAGCTGGGCGTCAGCGAGGGCTGATCCCGGTCTCGTACGGAGTGCTCGTACGGAGCGCTTGTACGGCTCAAGGGGGCGGCCCCCCCCCCGCGTTGCCGGTGGGGGCCGCCGGTTTTGGGCGGGTGGGGGGGGCGCAGAAACCGGAGACCCAGCTCCTCGGCCGGAGCCGCACGGAGCAGGCCCCCGCCCCCAGGGCG
>NZ_JBSHDU010000132.1:0-14381 GCF_053616475.1 Streptomyces sp. NPDC055815
GTGCCCACCCGCCGGGACGGCGCCCCGCCCGTTGTGGGCAATCGTTCCGCTGGGGCGGAACGGGTGGGCACACGGGACGGCGCCCTCCGCGGCGCCTCCGCGTTCCGCGCCCTGACCCGCACCCCTGTGCGCGGCGCACGCGTGGTGCGGGTCCAGGCGCGGGAGCCTCTGGCGCCGGCAAGGGCGCCGTCCGTTGTGCCCACCCGTTCCGCCCCAGCGGAACGATTGCCCACAACGGGCGGGGCGCCGTCCCGGCGGGTGGGCACCGCCCCGGCGGAACGCATGCCCACAACGGGCGGAAGCGCGCCCACAACGGGGCGGGCGTCAGCCGGCTGTCAGTGGTTCGTCAGCGCGTCGCGCGAGCGTTCCTTCCGTGCCCCGGGGACCCGCCCCAGCGCACCGGAAACGAGGAGACCCTCATGCAGAGCCCCACCAACCCCCGCACCGCCCTCGTCACCGGCTCCTCCCGCGGTATCGGCCGCGCCCTCGCCCGGCGGCTCGCCCGGGACGGGATGGTCGTCGCCGTGCACTACGGGCAGGACGCCGCCGCCGCGCAGGAGACCGTCGACCTGATCGTCCGGGACGGCGGGCGGGCCTTCTCCGTCGGGGCCGACCTGGCCACCCACGACGGCGTGCTCGCGCTCGTCGAGGGCGTCCGGGCCGGGCTCACCGCCCACACCGGCGAGCCGGCCCTCGACGTCCTCGTCAACAACGCCGCCGCGACGACCTCCGGCGGCCACCTCGCGGACGAGACCCCGGAGGAGTTCGACCGCCTCTTCGCGGTCAACGTCCGGGCGCCGTACTTCCTCGTCCAGGGCCTGCTGCCGCTGCTCAGGGACGGCGGCCGGATCATCAACATCGGGTCCGCCGTCACCCGGATCGCCCTCGCCGACGAGTTGGCGTACGCGATGACGAAGGGCGCCATGGAGACCTTCACCCGCACGCTCGCCAACGTCGTCGGGGAGCGCCGGATCACCGTCAACACCGTCGCCCCCGGCCCGACCCGGACCGCCTCGCTCACCGCCGCCATGGCGGCGATGCCCCAGCTCGAAGCGATGCTGATCGCCGGCCAGGCGCTGCCGTGGGTCGGGCAGCCGGAGGACATCGCCGACCCGGTGGCCTTCCTGGCCTCGGAGGACGGCCGCTGGATCACCGGCACGGTGATCGACGCCTCGGGCGGCACCTACCTCGGCCCGAAGCGCTGACCGGAGCGATCAGCCAAGCGCCGTGGTAGGGAGGGGACATGACACTTCAGGACTCGATCACCGACGTGACCGGCCTGCGCGTCGGCCACGCGCGCGTGGACCGGCCCGGGGCCCTGAGCGGCACCACGGTCGTCCTGGCCCCGGAGGGGGGCGTCGTCGCCGCCGTGGACGTACGGGGCGGGGGTCCCGGCACCCGGGAGACGGACGCCCTGGACCCGCGGAACGTGGTGCAGCGGATCGACGCGGTCGTCCTGACCGGCGGCAGCGCGTACGGCCTCGACTCCGCCTCCGGGGTGATGGCCTGGCTGGAGGAGCGGCACCGGGGCGTGCGGGTGGGCCCCGACCCGTCCCACGTGGTGCCGGTCGTGCCCGCCGCGTGCGTCTTCGACCTGGGCCGGGGCGGCGACTTCACGGCCCGCCCGGACGCGGCGACGGGCCGCGCGGCGGTGGCGGCGGCCGCTGCGGCCGGGGACCACGCGCGCGTGGAGACGGGCGCGGTCGGCGCGGGCACGGGGGCCGTCGTCGGCGGACTGCGGGGCGGGGTCGGGACCGCGAGCACCGTCCTGGAGTCGGGGATCACGGTCGGCGCGCTCGTGGTGGTGAACGCGGTCGGCGCGGCCGTCGACCCGACGAACGGCGTCCCGTACGGCTCCTACTACGACGCGGGCCGCCTCGACTTCCCCGACGCCTCCGTCCACGAGGCGGCCGGGCGGCGCCTCGCGGAGGCGCGCAAGGCGGCCGCCCCGCCCCCGCTGAACACCACGCTCGCCGTCGTCGCCACGGACGCGGTCCTCACCCGGGCCCAGGCCCGGAAGGTGGCCGGCACCGCGCACGACGGCATCGCGCGCGGGGTACGGCCGGTGCACCTGATGAACGACGGGGACACGGTCTTCGCCCTCGCCACCGGGGCCCGGGAGCTCCCGGAGGGGCCCGGCCCGCTCGCCCTGAACGAGATCCTGGCGGCGGGCGCGGACCTGGTCACCCGGGCCATCGTGCGGGCCGTCCTCGCCGCCCCGGGCGGTCTGCGCGGCCCGGGCGGCGACTTCCCCTCGTACCGCGAGCTGTACGGGCCGGAAGCAGACGCGTACTCCCGGTAAGGGGGCGGGAGTTGGAGGAAAAGGGCGGGAACTTCGCGAGCGGGCCCTTCGTTTTGCCGGAACCCCGGACACGATGTCAGACCCAGGGACTACGTTAAGCAAGCACCAAGTGACATGCGGCGACGGCCTGGAGACCCTCTTGAACGATCCGCAGGATCCTCACGATCCGTACGAGACGACCGAGACGCACCTTGAGCGACTCCTCGGCCGGGCGCTCAACTCCTTCGACCTGCCCGACTCCACCGTCGAGCGCCTCGGCACGGCGCTCGCCCACTCCAGCGCGCTGCACTCCTCGCACCACAGCGCGTCGCTGCACCGCACGACCCACCGCCATACGTATCTGCTCGCCGACGGCAGCGCGCTCAGCGTCTGGGAGCTCGCGCACAACGCCGGCCGGGACGGCGCGACGCAGCACGAGCTGTACCTGGAGGAGGCGGAGGCGCGGCTCGCCGCCTCCCGGCTCCCGGCCGGGCCGCTGCCGGGGTGGACGGCGGAGCGCGCCGACGGCCGCGTCCTCGACGAGGACGACGACCTGGAGCTGCTGAGCGCCCTGCTCGCCCGCCCGATACCGGCCCAGCCCCGGATGTACGTGCCGGACAACTCCCCGGACCACGCGCGCCGCGTCCTGCGCCGCGCGGAGAACGCGGACCGGCCGGGCGAGCGTACGGCCCGCCGTCTCCGGCTGGCCTTCGCGCACCACATCACGCAGGCCTTCGGCCGCCACTGCCCGGTGGAGGGCGGCCGGGACGCCGGCTTCACCCTCTACGAGCACCAGTTCCTGCTGCTCGACGGCAGCGAGGTCAGCCTCTGGGAGGTCGAGCACACGGCGACGCCGGACGGCCGGCACATGTGCGAGGTGTACGAGGACGAGCACGCGGCCCGCGGAGCGATGGAGTCCCGCTCCCGGGTCCGCTGACGGGAGGGCCCGCCACCGGGTCCGCTGGCGAAAGGGCCCGCTACCGGGTCCGCTGACGGGAGGGCCCGCTACCGGGTCCGGACCAGGAGCGCGACGGTGACTCCCGTCAGCCGCTCGGTGCCGGACGCCGTGTAGCGGGCGCGCAGGGCGCGGGCCTGGGCCGGGGGAAGGGCGTTCAGCGGATCCGCCTCGCCCGCGGGCACGACCAGCCAGATCCGCCGCTCGCCGCGCAGGCAGCGCGCCGGGTCCGGGCACTCCGAGGACCGCAGGTCCGCCCGGTCGGCCGCGGAGCGGTCCAGGAAGACGTCGCGCGGGCGCAGTTCGCGGGGCAGGTAGTGGCGCACGCCCACGTCGAGCAGACGCCAGTGGTCGTCGCCCCGGTCGAAGACCACCGCGTCGCCGGGGCGGTGGTACCTGCGGATGGTGTCGGCGGCGCCCCGGTAGTCCACGCCCTGCCAGAAGTGCGCGTACGGCTCGCGCAGCGGCCGCTGGTCGGGCAGCGTGAACAGGGCGAGCCCGGCCAGGAGGACGGCGAGGAGGGCCCGCGGCCGTACGTCCCGCAGCCCGGCCCCGGCCAGGACCGCCCAGGCGGGCAGCGTGAACAGCAGATAGCGGAAGTGGAAGTACGACACGTCCCCGTGCGAGGCCGTCCACAGGATCAGCACGGGCGCCGCGGCCGAGACGGTCGTCGCGCGGAGCCGGGCCCGGTCCGTGCGGTTCTTCGGGTGCGCCCAGGCCACCGCCGCGAGCGCCAGGACCGCGCCCGCGGCGAGCCCGGCGCCGAACAGCTGCGGCCAGAGACCGGCCAGGTCCCACAGGTCGGGCCGGGGGATCCAGGAAACCTGCCGCCCGGCCTGCGACCGGCCGAGGGCCACGACCGGGGCCACCGAGGCCACGCCGAGGAAAGCGGAGACGCCGCAGCGCAGGACGACGCCCCGTCCCTTCGCGGCGGCCGCGACGACATGGCCGGCGAGGGCCGTCAGCGCCACCAGATGCAGCAGGCCGATCGCCGTCACGGCCAGGGCGTACGCCGCCCAGCGCCATGTGCTGTCCGGGCGGTCGAGGGCCCGGAGGAGGAGCAGGGTGGCGAGGGCGACCGCGAGGACGACGAGGGCGTACGGCCGGGCCTCCTGCGCGTAGCGCGTCACCACCGGGGTCAGGGCGAAGAGCAGCCCCGCCACGAGGCCGGCACGCCGCCCGAAGAGCCGCGCGCCGATCAGGGCCGTGCAGACCGCCGCCCCGGTCGCCGCGAGCACCGAGGGCATGCGCAGGGCGAGATCGGAGTCGCCGAAGAGGCCCGTCCAGCCGTGCAGGAGCAGGTAGTAGGCGGCGAGGACGGCATCCACGTGGTGGACCGTGTCGAGGAGCCGGTCCGTCGAACGGGTCGCCATGTCCCAGCTGCTGAGCTCGTCCTGCCAGAGCTGGGGACGCCCGGCCCCGTACAGGCAGAGGACCAGCGAGAGGAGCCCGGGCCACAGCCACACGCCCCACGGGTGGCGGTGATCCTCGGCTTCAGGGCGTGGCGGGCGGCTGCGGGCGGGGTCCGCGGCACGGTCCCGTACGGGGGTGGGGGTTCCCATCGACGGCTCCTCAGGCGAGCGCGGGGGCGGGGGCGGGGGCCTGGCCGAGCTTCGCCACGGCGAACGCCCGGTTGGCGCGGGTCTGTTCGCGGTAGGACCCGGGCAGGTCGGGCAGGGCCAGGAGACGGTCGCAGGCCGCCAGCGAGGCGGCGTGATCCCCGATCCAGTACGAGCTGATCGAGTACTCGAAGAGCAGCCCCCACCGGTACACCCACGGCTGCATGAACAGCAGGTCGGCGGGCTGCTTCCGGTCCAGGACGGCGGAGACGACGGCGTGGGCGGAGTGGTGGCGGCCCCGCTTCCGCAGCCGTGCCGCCAGCTCGTAGCAGGCCTCCAGGCGCTCCGGCCGCGACTCCCACGCGCGCGTGAGGGCGTCCATCCCGGCCGGCCAGTCGTCGGCTTCGGCCCGGAGGATGCCTGCCTGGAGCAGGGAGTAGTACACCTCCTCGCCCCAGCCGCCCATGGCCGCGCGCCGCTCGTAGAGGGCGACGGCCTCGTCGGAGCGGCCCATGTCCCGCAGGGTCTGCGCGAGGTAGAAGACCGTACGGGGATTCGTCGGGTCCCGGTCGAGCTCGGCGCCGAGGAGACGGGCGTCGCGCTCGAACTTGTCGTGGCGCGAGCCGCCGTCGGCGTGGTCCTCGATGACGAGGGCGTCCAGGTTCTCCTGGACGTGGTCCCGGTCGGCCGTCAGGTACTCGTGGGTGACGCCCTCGTACCGCCACGGCAGATCGCCTCTGACCAGGCGTTTGATGCGGTACTCCAGGGCCCCCTCGTGCCGGATCATGTACGCGTCGGCCAGCGGGCCGCCGTCGGCGGGCAGCGGGCCGTCCTGCCGCAGGACGTGGTCGGCGTCCATGAGCAGCAGGTAGTCGGCGCGGCCGCGGGCGTGCGCGATGTTCAGGCTGCGGTTGTGGCCGAAGTTCACCCAGGGCTCCTCGCGCAGCTCCCCCGGGATGCCGTCGAGGGCCTTGCGGATGAGCTCCCGGGTGCCGTCCGTGGAGCCGGTGTCGGAGATGACCCAGGTGTCGATGAGACCGCGGACGGAGGCGAGGCAGCGCTCGATCACCGCGGCCTCGTTCTTGACGATCATGCACAAGCAGATGGACGGACGCACGGCAACACCACTTCCGGTGGGGGCGGGGGGATCCCTCGGGGGCCGATCGGGGCGTGACCCTATGGGCGACTCCCCGTGGATGCGGTGTCGGCACGCCGACGGGCCGTTCGAAGTTCGCCGTTGCGTACGCATCCATTCGGCTATCCGTGCTAGGCCATGGCGCTGAGAACGCCAAGAAACCGTCAAGTCTTTGCATGCGCGATCCGATGATCCGATTAAAGGGAGCGAGATCCGGCTCCCTCTCTCGACCTCACTCACACCGGCCACAGCGCCGGTGGAGGAAGGAGCATGCATGCGTCCTGATGCCAGGACCAGGTCCCCGCTCGGCCCGCTGCCCCGGCGGCACGCATGGCTCTGCAGCGGCGCCATCGCCTCCGTCGCGCTACTCCTCACGGGCTTCGCCTCGCCGGCGGCGGCCACGTCGTGGAGGCAGACCCCCGGTACGACGCTGGCGGGCACCCCGGCGGGCGACCACTGCGAGGAGCGGCCCCCGCACGAGGACGGCCCGCCGCCCCACCACGAGGACGGCCCCCCGCCGTGGGAGCAGGACGGTCCCCCGCCGTGGGAGCAGGACGGCCCCCCGCCCGACGACCTCAAGGGCTACCTCGACCACCAGATCCAGCCCCTCCTGGACGGCCACCAGCCCCGCGCCCTGACGGACAGGCTGCTCGGCGGCGGTGACGACGGCCACGGCGACGACTGCAAGCCCGGACCACCGGGCCCGACGGGCCCGACCGGACCGAAGGGACCGACCGGACCGACCGGGGCTACGGGCGCTACGGGCGCTACGGGCGCCACCGGTCCCACGGGACCGACCGGCCCCACCGGACCGACGGGACCGACCGGAGCCACGGGGGCCACAGGCGCCACGGGCGACACCGGACCCACGGGACCGACCGGACCCACAGGGCCGACCGGAGCCACAGGAGCCACGGGTGACACCGGGCCCACCGGACCCACGGGCGACACCGGACCGACCGGACCCACCGGAGCCACAGGCGCCACGGGCGACACCGGACCCACGGGACCGACCGGACCCACAGGGCCGACCGGAGCCACAGGTGACACCGGCCCGACCGGACCCACGGGCGCGACAGGCGCAACCGGACCCACCGGCCCCACTGGACCCACCGGACCCACCGGCCCCTGCTCCGACATCGACACCTACAGCCCCTCGAACACCGAGGACTTCCAGGCGGTGCTCACCGGCGACAAGGTGTACGTCGGGAAGGCGTCCGTGCCGGGCGGGACGATCGTCTGGCAGGACCTCACCAACTTGACCGCGACCATGACCGATCCCGCGAACGGCTCCGAGGAGGACGGGACCGCCTTCCCCGGCACCGCGTGCGGGGTCGCCATCGAGGCACAGGGCAACGATGCGTTCGTCAAGATCGTCAGGACGAACGGCGAGGTGTGGCAGACCCACGGCGACATCAACGGCCAGACGTTCGTCTGGAGCGAAGGCTGGTTCCAGCAGACGACACCCACCACGGGTGCACTGCGCAATTTCAAACGCGCTCTGCCTCCAGGCACCGCACGCAACCTCATCCCGGGCCTGAAGTCCTGACCGACGGGTGACGGCTGAGGGGCGGTGCGCTCGCGGTGCGCACCGCCCCTCTTCGTCCGGCCCCTCCTGTCCAGGGGCCGGGGTCAGGCCGCCACGGTCACCCTCGTGTCGGCCTGGGTCCGCTCGCCCTCGGGCGCCGCCTCGGGGGCGCTTTTCCGGGCGCTCTTGAGGAGGATCACCAGTCCGGCGCTGACGACCGTGCCCGCCGCGATCGCGAGCAGGTAGAGGAACGGGTTGCCGATCAGCGGGACCACGAAGACGCCGCCGTGCGGGGCCCGCAGGGTGCACTCGAAGGCCATCGACAGGGCGCCGGTGACCGCGCCGCCCGCCATCGCCGCAGGGATGACCCGGAGCGGGTCGGCGGCGGCGAAGGGGATCGCGCCCTCGGAGATGAACGAGGCCCCGAGGACCCAGGCGGCCTTGCCGTTCTCGCGCTCGGTCTTCGTGAAGAGCCGGCCCCGTACGGTCGTGGCGAGGGCCATCGCCAGCGGCGGCACCATGCCCGCCGCCATCACGGCGGCCATGACCTTGAGGGAGCCCTCGCTGGGGTTGGCGAGGCCGCCGACGGCGAAGGCGTACGCGACCTTGTTGACCGGGCCGCCGAGGTCGAAGCACATCATCAGGCCGAGGATGACGCCGAGGATCACCGCGTTGGCGCCGGAGAGGCCGGACAGCCAGTCCGTCAGGGCCTTCTGGAGGCTCGCGATCGGCTTGCCGACGACGAGGAACATCAGGAAGCCCACGACGATCGAGGACAACAGCGGGATCACGACCACCGGCATGATGCCCCTGAGGACGGCGGGTATCCGCACCCGCTGGATGGCGAGGACCGTGCCGCCCGCGATGAGGCCGGCGACGAGGCCGCCGAGGAAGCCCGCGTTGACGGTGAGCGCGATCGCGCCGCCGACGAAGCCGGGGACGAGACCGGGGCGGTCGGCCATCCCGTACGAGATGTACCCGGCGAGGACCGGGACGAGGAAGCCGAACGCGAGGCCGCCGATCTGGAACATCAGCGCGGCCCAGCTGTCGACCTGGCCCCAGTCGAAGTGCTGGGTGACGGAGGGGGCCTTGTTGATGTCCCAGCCGCCGATGGCGAAGCCGAGGGCGATGAGGAGGCCGCCCGCGGCGACGAACGGGACCATGTAACTGACGCCGGACATCAGCCACTTGCGGAGCTTGGTGCCGTAGCCCTCGCCCGGCTCGCCCGCGCTCTCGACGGGTGTGGGCCTCGCGGTGGAGACCTCGCCGCGTGCGGCCTTGTCCCGGACCTCGGCGATGAGTTCGGCGGCGCGGTTGATGCCGGCCTTCACGCCCACGTCGACGGTCGGCTTTCCGGCGAACCGTTCCTTCTCCCGTACCGGCACGTCGTGCGCGAAGATCACGCCGTCCGCGGCCGCGACGACCGCCGGGTCGAGCCGGGTGAACCCGGCCGAACCCTGCGTCTCGACGGAGACCTCGACGCCCGTGGCCTCGCCCGCCTTCTCCAGCGCCTCGGCCGCCATGTAGGTGTGAGCGATGCCGGTGGGGCAGGAGGTGACGGCGACGATCCGGAAGGGCGCCTCGGCGGCCGGGACCGGTGCGTCCGTGGCAGGGGCCTCGGCGGAAGGGGCCTCCGTGGAAGGGGCCTCGGCGGAAGGGGCCTCCACGGAAGGGACCTCCACAGAAGGGGCCTCCACGGAAGGGGCCTCCACAGAAGGCTCCTCCGCAACCGGCTCCTCCTCCCCCGCGATCAGCGCCGCCGCCCCCGCCGGGGACGTCGCGGAGCGCAGCGCGTCCGTGAACTCGGGGTCCATCAGGTGGCGCGCCAGGGAGGACAGGATCGTCAGATGGGCGTCGTCCGCGCCCGCCGGGGCCGCGATCAGGAAGATCAGGTCCGCCGGGCCGTCCGGGGCGCCGAAGTCGACTCCGGCGGCGGAGCGGCCGAAGGCGAGGGTGGGTTCGGTGACGTGGGCGCTGCGGCAGTGCGGGATGCCGATGCCGCCGTCGAGGCCGGTCGGCATCTGGGCCTCGCGGGCGGCGACGTCGGCGAGGAAGCCGTCGAGGTCGGTCACCCGGCCGCGTGCGACCATGCGCTCCGCGAGCGAACGGGCCGCCGCTTCCTTGCTGTCGGCGGACAGGTCGAGGTCGACCAGGTCCGCGGTGATCATCCTGCTCATCGCGGGCTCCCTTGCTCGCTGAGTACTCGGTCGAGGGGTACGTCGGCGGTCACCGTGACCGCCGCCGGGTCCAGGTCGCCCGGCGTGGGCATCTCGCTGCCGGGCAGCTGGACGGCGGCCGCGCCGTGGGCGACGGCGGCCGCGAGGGCTTCGGGGCCTTCGCCGCCTGCCGCGAGGAAGCCGGCGAGGGAGGCGTCGCCCGCGCCGACGTTGGAGCGGACGGCGGCGACGGCTGCGTGGCCGTACCAGACGCCGTCCGCCGAGACGAGGAGCTGGCCGTCGGCGCCGAGGCTGGCGAGGACGGCGCCCGCGCCGAGATCGCGCAGTTCCTCGGCCGCCTTGACCGCGTCGCCGACGGTGGCGAGCGGGCGGCCGACGGCCTCGGCGAGTTCGTCGGCGTTCGGCTTGACGACGTCGGGGCGGGCGGCGAGCGCCGCGAGCAGCGACGGGCCCGAGGTGTCGAGGGCGATCCGGGCCCCGGCGCCGTGGGCGCGGGTGACGAGCCGGGCGTACCACTCGGGGGCGAGGCCGCGCGGGAGGCTGCCGCAGCAGGCGATCCAGTCGGCGGCGGGCGAGTGGGCGCCGACGGCGGAGAGCAGGGTCTCGGCCTCCTCGCCGCTCAGTTCCGGGCCGGGCGCGTTGATCTTCGTCAGGGTGCCGTCCGGTTCGGCGAGGGCGATGTTGGAGCGGGTGTGGCCGGCGACGGGGACGGGGGCGACCTCGATGCCCCGGCCCGCGAGGAGCTGGGCGACGAGGGCGCCGGGGGCGCCGCCGAGGGGCACGACGGCGACGGTGCGGTGTCCGGCGGCGGCGACGGCGCGGGAGACGTTGACGCCCTTGCCGCCGGGGTCGACGCGTTCGGCGGCGGCGCGCAGCACCTCACCGCGCTCCAGGCCGGGGACCTCGTACGTCCGGTCCAGGGAGGGGTTGGGGGTGACGGTGAGGATCATGCGCGTACGACTTCCGTTCCGGTGGCCTCGATGGCCGCGGCGTCCTCGGGGCTGAGCCCGCTGTCGGTGACGATCAGGTCGACGTCGGCCAGGTCGCCGAAGCGGGCGAAGTGCTCCTGGCCGTGCTTGGCGGAGTCGGCGAGGAGCACGACCCGGCGGGCGGCGGCGACGACGGCCCGCTTGACGGCGGCCTCGGCGAGGTCGGGGGTGGTGAGTCCGTGCTCGGCCGAGAAGCCGTTGGCGCCGAGGAAGGCGACGTCGGCGCGGATCTCCCCGTACGCCCTGAGCGCCCAGGCGTCGACGGCGGCGCGGGTGCGGTGGCGTACGCGGCCGCCGACGAGGTGCAGGTCGATGCCGGGGTGGTCGGCGAGGCGGGCGGCGACGGGGAGGGCGTGGGTGACGACGGTCAGGGTGCTGTCGAGGGGGAACTCGGCGGCGAGCCGGGCGAGGGTCGTGCCGGCGTCGAGGACGACGCTGCCGTCCGTGGGGAGTTCGGCGAGGGCGGCGCGGACGATGCGGTCCTTCTCGTCGGCGGCGGTGGACTCGCGCTCGGCGAGGTCGGGCTCGAAGTCGAGCCGTCCGGCGGGGATGGCGCCGCCGTGGACCCGGCGGACGAGCCCGGCCCGGTCGAGGGCCTTGAGGTCGCGCCGTACGGTCTCGGCGGTGACCTGGAACTCCTCGGCGAGGGAGAGGACGTCGACGCGTCCGCTCTCGCGGGCGATCCGGAGGATCTCTTGCTGGCGCTCGGGTGCGTACATGCCTGTCTACGTCCGTTCGATGCCCGAACCTGTGGTTTCAGTGTCAGGCTACGCCGGGATTTCCGCCAAGTAAACGGATTCGGGCATTCATCTGGGCACAAACGGACATCGGTCTTGCCTGTACGGGCATCGGGCCCTTGCCCGGGTACGACGAAGGGCCCTGCCCCCGGGACGAATCCCGGGACCAGGGCCCTGCCAGGTGCCGGCTCAGTGCGCGAGCACCGGCTCCTTGTCGACCGTCACGGTCTCGTCGGCCTCGTCGCCGCCGCCCTCCAGGTGCTGCTTCGGCTTCGCCGGCAGCGCGAACATCACCAGGAAGATCACGGCGAGCACGCCCGCCGCCCAGCCCAGCGAGTTCTGGAAGGCGTCCCCGAACTCCGCCCCCACCTCGGCCGGAGCCTTGGCGAGCTTCTCGTCGTCGATCGCCCCGAAGAAGACCACCGACACCAGGCCGAGTCCGAGCGCGTTGCCCATCTGCCCGGTCGTGTTGATCAGACCCGAGGCCGAACCGGCGTGCTCCTTCGGCACCTCCGAGAGCACCGCGTCCGTCAGCGGCGCCACGATCAGGCCCATGCCGAGGCCCATGACCACCAGCGGCGGGATCATCTGCCAGGAGTGGATCCCGGTCCCGTACCGCCCGGACACGAAGACGTAGAGCAGGATGCCCGCGATCATCGTCAGCGCGCCCGCCTGGAGCACCTTCCGGCCGAAGCGCGGCACCAGCTTCTGCACGGACATGCCCGCCGCCACCGACACCGAGATCGAGAACGGCACCCCGGTCAGACCCGCGTGCAGCGGGGTCCAGCCGAGCCCGATCTGCATGTACAGCGTCCAGACCAGGAAAAAGATGCCGAGCACGACACCGAAGGTCAGCTGCACCGCGATGCCCGCCGCGAAGCTCTTCACCCTGAACAGCGACAGCTCGACGAGCGGCGAACCGTCCTTCTTCGTCTTGTACTTCTCGTACGCGACGAGGGCACCGAAGACGAGCAGGCTGCCGGCCATCATCAGGTGGCCCCAGAGCGGCCAGTCCAGCTCACGCCCGCGGGTCAGCGGGTAGACCAGCATGAGCAGCGCCGTCGTCACCAGGAGCACGCCGACCAGGTCGAGCTTGAGCGCCTTCGGCGCCTTCGACTCGGCGATGAACTTCCGGCCCAGGATCAGGGCGGCGACGCCGACCGGCAGGTTGATCAGGAAGATCGGACGCCACTCCAGGCCCGCGATGTTCCACTGCGTGAGCAGCGCGCCGAGCAGCGGGCCCGAGACCGCGCCGAGGCCGATGATCGCGCCGAACATCCCGAAGACCTTGCCGCGCTCGTGCGCCGGGAAGGTGGCGTGGATGATCGACAGGACCTGCGGCACCATCATCGCGGCCATCGCGCCCTGGAGGAGGCGGGAGGCGACCAGCATCTCCTGGTTGGCCGCGAAGCCGCAGAGCGCCGAGGCGAGGGTGAAGCCGGCGGTGCCGAGGAGGAAGAGGCGCTTGCGGCCGTAGATGTCCCCCAGCCGCCCACCGGTGATCAGACCGGCGGCGAACGCGAGCGCGTACCCGGCGGTGATCCACTGGATGACCGCCGGCGTGGCGCCGAGGTCCTTCTCGATGCTGGGGATCGCGATGTTGACGATCGTGGCGTCGACCAGGTCCATGAAGGCGGCGGTCATGACGATGGCGAGGGCGATCCAGCGCCGCTTGTCGCCGGCCTCTACCGCTTCCGTGGCGGCGTCGTGTGAACTCATACGAAGAAGATAGAAGTCATGTAGGTCAGGTCATGTCCTAGATGGGCGTCATCCTGGAAAACATGACGGACACCCCGGCACGACTCCTGAATCTGCTCTCGCTCCTCCAGACCCCGCGCGAGTGGCCCGGAAGCGAACTCGCCGAACGGCTCCAGGTCTCCCCGCGCACCATCCGCCGCGACATCGACCGGCTCCGCGACCTCGGCTACCCGGTCGAGGCCACCATGGGCGCGGTCGGCGGCTACCGCCTCGTCGCCGGTACGGCCATGCCGCCGCTGCTCCTCGACGACGAGGAGGCCGTCGCGATCGCCGTCGGCCTGCGTGCGGGGGCCGGGCACGCCATCGAGGGCGTCGAGGAGGCGTCCGTACGGGCCCTGGCCAAACTGGAGCAGGTGCTGCCCTCGCGGCTCCGGCACCGGGTCTCGGTCCTCCAGAACGCGACGATCCCGCTGACCCGGGGCGACGGCGCCACCGTCACGCCCGCCACGCTGACCGCGCTCGCGGGAGCGGTCACCGGGCACGAGCGGCTGCGGTTCGGCTACCGGGCCGGGGACGGGACGGAGACGAAGCGGCTGGTGGAGCCGTACCGGCTGGTGTCGACCGGCCGCCGCTGGTACCTCGTCGCGTACGACCTGGGGCGGGAGGACTGGCGGACCTTCCGGGTGGACCGGGTCAGCGAACCGCTCCCGACGGGCGCGCGCTTCACCCCGCGGGAGCTGCCGTCGGGCGACGCGGCCACGTACATGGCGCGCTCGATGGCCCGGGCGCAGGGCGAGGTCGACCTCGACGTGACCTTCGCCGCGCCGGCCGAGTTCGTCGTCGCCCGCCTCCCCTCCCACCTCGTCCCGGTCGCGACGGACCCGGACCACTGCCGCCTGCGCGCCCGCGTCCCGGACTCGGTCGAATGGCTGGCCCTCCGCCTGGCCCTGATGGACGTCCCCTTCACGGTCCACGGCCCGGATCCGCTGATCACGCACATGAGGGACCTGTCGGAGAGGCTGGCGTCGGCAGTTGTGGGCAATCGTTCCGCTGGGGCGGAACGGGTGGGCACAACGGACGGCGCCCTCTAGCGGCGCCTCCGCGTTCCGCGCCCTGGCCCGCACCGCCGTGCGCCGTGCACGGGTCGCGGGCCCAGGCTCGGGAGCCTCTGGCGCCGGCAGGGGCGCCGTTCCGTTGTGCCCACCCGTTCCGCCCCGGCGGAACGCATGCCCACAACTGCCGACGCCAGCCTCTCCGACAGGTCCCTCATGTGCGTGATCAGCGGATCCGGGCCGTGGACCGTGAAGGGGACGTCCATCAGG
>NZ_JBSHDU010000133.1:0-13538 GCF_053616475.1 Streptomyces sp. NPDC055815
CCGCCGGCCGGTCGGCTCAGAGCCGGTCGAGGATCTTCTTCAGCTGGGCGACCTCGGCGGACTGGGTCCGTACGACGTCGTCGGCGAGCTTCTTGGCCGTGGCGTTGCCGCCGTTCTTCTGCTCGTCCTTCGCCATGGCGACGGCGCCGTCGTGGTGAGCGATCATCAGCTCGGCGAACTTACGGTCGAAGGCCTCGCCCTTGGCGGCGGCCAGGTCCTTCATGTCCTGGTCGGACATCATCCCGGCCATGCCGTGGCCGGAGCCGTGGCCTGCGGACTCGGGCTTGCCCCAGCCCTTCAGCCAGGCCTTCATCTTCTGGATCTCCGGGTCCTGGGCCTGCTCGATCGCGGCGACCAGCTCCTTGACCTCGGGGTCCTCGGCCCGGCCGTCGGCGAGCTTCGCCATCTCCAGGGCCTGCTCGTGGTGGGGGATCATCATCTGCGCGAACATGACGTCCGCGTCGTTGAAGGCGCCGGGGGCGGAGTCCGCGCCGGGAGCGGCGGGAGCGGACGCGGACGAGGACGCGGAGGACGTGGCGGACGTACCGCCGTGGTCCATCCCGCTCATGCCGTCGTCGGCGCCACAGGCGGTGAGGAGCAGTCCGGCCGCGGCGAGGGCCGAGACGAGGGCGAGCTTGCGGCTGTGGCCGCGAGAGAAGGCGCGCATGGTGATACCTCGTGGGTGCTGTGTCTACGTACAGGCGGAAGGGGGGAAGACCGGAGGCGCGTACGGGCAGCGCGGGGCGACCCGTGGCGCGTCGGGTTCGGTCTAGATCCGCAGGACGGACAGGCGGGCGAGGTCCGGGGGACGTGGGGGAGGGGCGTGCGGCCCGAGCGCGGGGGTGAGCCGCGCGAGGAGGAGGGCCATCCAGTCGGGGCGGCGTCCGAGCGCGGCCCGCAGGAGCCCCGCGAGCAGCCAGGCGCCGAGGACCGCCACGCAGAGGGTGGTCATGTCCATCCCCGTACCCGGCTCGTGCCGGGCGTCGGAGCTGTCGCCGCGGTGCGCGGCATCGGCCTGTGCCGGGGCGCTGTGGTGCTCGGCACCGGCTTGCGTCGGGGTGCTGTGGTGCGCGGCGCCGGCTTGCGTCGGGGTGCTGTGGTGCGAGGCGGTCGCGGGGTCCATGCCGCCGCCGGAGCCCTCGGGGTGGCCCACCGCGTGCATCAGGAACACGCCGAGCGCGAGCACGACGACGAGCAGGAGGTGCCCGATGGCACCTCCTGCTCGTCTGCCGCGTTCCGCTCGGTGTGCGCGCACGATTCAGGGCCTCCTGGCCCCGACCATACCGTGCGGGGGTATCAGTCGCGCGTCAGGACGGGGTCTCGCCCGCCATGGCGGCGGCCAACCGCAGGTGCGGCGCGGCCTCGTCCCGGCGGCCCTGGCGCTCCAGGGTGCGCCCCAGCATCAGCCGGGCGTAGTGCTCGACCGGGTCGCGCTCCAGGACGGCGCGCAGTTCGGTCTCGGCGCGGGAGAGCTGGGCGGAGTGGTAGTAGGCGCGGGCGAGGAGGAGCCGCTGGGCCGTCTGCTCCGGGTGTTCGGCGACGAGGCCGCTGAGGATGCGGATGGCGGTTCCGTACTCCTTCGCCTCGAAGAACAGCTGCGCGCGGTCCCAGCGTTCCCCGGCCGTTCCGAACTCGTAGTACGTGTCGCTCACTTGCTCTCCCTTTCCGGGGCTCCCGATCTGCCACCCTGGGGGGTGGTCGATCACGTCAACACCGCCGGTTAGTTGAACATTCCACCAAGGATGGGTTGAGCGTCATGAGCAATCTCGATCGTCAGGCCACGCTGACCGTGTGCGGCGGCCGCGGCTTCGTCGTCGCCGAACCCGTACGGGAGCTCCTCAGCCCCCGCCGCGTCCAGCTCGGCGAGTCGACCGAGGTCCGCAGACTGCTCCCGAACCTGGGCCGCCGCATGGTCGGAGCCTGGGCCTTCGTCGACCACTACGGCCCCGACGACATCGCCGACGAGCCCGGCATGCAGGTCCCTCCCCACCCGCACATGGGACTGCAGACCGTCAGCTGGCTCCACGAGGGCGAGGTGCTGCACCGCGACTCCACCGGCAGCCTGCAGGAGATCCGCCCGCGCGAACTGGGCCTCATGACCTCCGGCCGGGCGATCTCCCACTCCGAGGAGAGCCCCCGGCCGCACGCCCGCTTCCTGCACGGCGCGCAGCTCTGGGTCGCCCTCCCCGACGCACACCGGCACGTCGAGCCCCACTTCGAACACCACGCCGAACTGCCCCACGTCACCGCGCCCGGCCTCACCGCCACGGTGATCCTCGGCGCGCTCGACGGCGCCGCCTCGCCGGGCACGACGTACACCCCGATCGTCGGCGCGGACCTGGCCCTCACGGCGGGCACCGAGACGAACCTCCCCCTCGAACCCGACTTCGAGTACGCGGTGCTCGCGATGTCCGGCGAGGCCCGGGTCGACGGCGTCCCCGTCCTGCCCGGCTCGATGCTCTACCTGGGCTGCGGCCGCACCGAGCTCCCCCTCCACGCCCTCTCGGACGCGGGCCTGATGCTCCTCGGCGGCGAGCCCTTCGAGGAGGAGCTCGTCATGTGGTGGAACTTCGTGGGCCGCACGGACGAGGAGATCCGCAAGGCGAGGGAGGACTGGATGACCGGCTCCCGCTTCGGCGAGGTGAAGGGGTACGACGGCGACCGCCTCGACGCCCCGGAGCTCCCGGCGACCCAGCTGAAGGCGCGGGGCCGGGTGCGCTGACCCGGGGCTTGCTCTGTCGAGCCGATGTGTGGGGGGAGGGGGATGCCAGGGCCCGGCTGCGGCTTCCGGCGCGACGGTGAGAGGGGGCCCGCCGTCCGACCACCCACGGGTCCTTCACGCGGTGGGCGAGGTGCTCGGCGTCGGGCGCATCCACGTCGCCGGGGCAGAACCAGCCCATCAGCATCCCACGACCTCACCTCTGTTCGAGGCTCGGCGGATGTCGCGTACACCTCACCCGTGGATCCTGTTCAAGGAGAGCCCGGGGCGGCCAAGCTGAGCGGCGTGCTCCGGTACGGGTGAGCACTTCTGATCGAGTTGAGAACACGCCGTTGACGGACAGAGCAGCGAACGGAGAACACTCGTGATTGTCGGAGTCCTCAAGGAAGCGCGGGCAGGTGAGAACCGCGTCTCGGCCACACCGGCCACGATCGAACCGATCCGCAAGCTGGGATACGAGGTGGTCGTCGACTCCGGCGCGGGTGTCGCCGCGGGCTTCACCGACAGCGCCTATGAGGCCGCCGGTGCGACCATCGGAGACGCGGCGGCCGCGGACGTGGTCCTCGGGGTCAACGCCCCGAGTCCCGCTCAGCTGGACGGGGTGCGGCCGGAGGCCACGGTGATCGCGCTGTTCGCGCCGGCGTTCGACCCCGAGATGGTCGAGGCGCTGGGCCGGCGGCCCTTCACGGCGCTGTCGATGGACGCCGTGCCCCGTATCAGCCGGGCGCAGTCGATGGACGTGCTGTCGTCGATGGCGAACATCGCCGGCTACCGGGCGGTGGTGGAGGCGGCGCACACGTTCGGGCGGTTCTTCACCGGCCAGGTGACCGCGGCGGGCAAGGTGCCGCCGGCGAAGGTACTGGTCGCGGGCGCCGGTGTGGCCGGTCTGGCGGCGATCGGTGCGGCGGGCTCGCTCGGCGCGATCGTGCGGGCGACCGACCCGCGGCCCGAGGTCGCGGACCAGGTCCGGTCGCTGGGCGGTGAGTACCTGTCGATCGAGTCCCCCGAGGTCGAGGTCTCCAAGACGGGCTACGCCAAGGAGATGGGTGACGACTACAAGGCGCGCGAGGTCGAGCTGTACGCCGCGCAGTGTCGTGAGGTCGACATCGTCATCACGACCGCGCTGATCCCGGGGCGCCCCGCGCCGACGCTGATCACCGCGGAGATGGTGGCGAGCATGAAGCCGGGCTCGGTGATCGTCGACATGGCGGCCGCCAACGGCGGCAACGTCGTCGGCACCGTGAAGGGCGAGAAGGTCGTCACCGAGAACGGCGTGACGATCATCGGCTACACCGATCTCGCGGGCCGGCTGCCGGCGCAGGCCTCGCAGCTGTACGGCACGAACCTGGTGAACCTGCTGAAGCTGATGACGCCCGGCAAGGACGGCAGCCTGGTCCTGGACTGGGACGACCCGGTGCAGCGCTCGATCACCGTCGTACGAGGCGGCGAGTCGGCGTGGCCGCCCCCGCCGGTGCAGGTGTCGGCGGCCCCGGCCCCCGCTGCGGCGGCGGCCGAGGTGAAGCCCTCGCCGGTGAAGGTGCCGATGTCGGCGAAGCAGAGGTTCGGCGGTGTGGCCGTCGGCGCGCTGGCGCTGTTCCTCGCCGCCGGGTTCGCGCCGGCGGCGCTGCTGCCCCATGTGACGGTCTTCGTGCTCGCGATCGTGATCGGCTACTACGTGATCGGCCATGTGCACCACGCCCTGCACACACCGCTGATGTCGGTGACGAACGCCATCTCCGGGATCATCGTCGTCGGCGCGCTGCTGCAGATCGGGCATGCGAGCACGGCGGTCACGGTGCTGTCGGCCGTGGCGATCCTTCTGGCCAGTATCAACGTCTTCGGCGGCTTCGCGGTGACGCGTCGCATGCTCGCCATGTTCAACCGGAGCTGACATGTCTGCGACCATCGCCGCTCAGGCGGCCTACCTCGTTGCCGCGCTGCTGTTCATCCTCGCCCTGGCCGGCCTCTCCAAGCACGAGTCCGCGCGGCTCGGCAACGCCTTCGGCATGCTCGGCATGGCCGTCGCCCTCGTCGCGACGATCGTGCTCGCGATCGACGGCGACATCAGCACCGCCGGCCTCGGCCTGATGGCCGTCGCCATGCTGATCGGCGCGCTGATCGGACTCCAGCGGGCCCGCGGCGTCGAGATGACCGGCATGCCCGAACTGATCGCGCTGCTGCACTCCTTCGTCGGTCTCGCGGCCGTCCTGGTCAGCTGGAACGGCTACCTCAACGTCGAGCACGACCCCGACGGCCACGAGGCCCAGGCCCTCGACGCGCTCGGCACCCTCGGCATCCACCACGCCGAGGTGTTCATCGGCCTGTTCATCGGCGCCGTGACGTTCACCGGCTCCATCGTCGCCTACCTGAAGCTCTCGGCGAAGATCAGCTCCACGCCGCTCGTGCTGCCCGGCAAGAACGCGCTGAACCTGGGCTCGCTGGCCCTGTTCGTCGCCCTCACCGTCTGGTTCGTGATCACCCCGGAGCTGTGGCTCCTGATCGTCGTGACCGCCCTGGCACTGGCCCTCGGCTGGCACCTCGTGGCCTCGATCGGCGGCGGCGACATGCCGGTCGTCGTCTCGATGCTCAACAGCTACTCCGGCTGGGCCGCAGCGGCCTCCGGCTTCCTCCTCGGCAACGACCTGCTGATCGTCACCGGCGCACTGGTCGGCTCCTCCGGTGCCTACCTGTCGTACATCATGTGCAAGGCGATGAACCGCTCCTTCCTCTCCGTGATCGCGGGCGGCTTCGGCATCGAGGCGCCGGCGGGCTCGGACGTCGACTACGGCGAGCACCAGGAGATCACCGCCCAGGCGGCCGCCGAACTCCTCGGCGCGGCCCGGTCGGTGGTCATCACGCCCGGCTACGGCATGGCCGTCGCCCAGGCGCAGTACCCGGTCGCCGAGCTCACCTCGAAGCTGCGCGCCAAGGGCGTCGACGTACGGTTCGGCATCCACCCCGTCGCAGGACGCCTGCCCGGCCACATGAACGTCCTCCTGGCCGAGGCCAAGGTGCCGTACGACATCGTCCTCGAAATGGACGAGATCAACGAGGACTTCGCCGACACCGACGTCGTCCTCGTCATCGGCGCCAACGACACCGTCAACCCGGCCGGAGCCGACGACCCGTCCAGCCCGCTCGCCGGCATGCCGGTCCTCACCGTCTGGGAGGCGAACCAGGTCATCGTCTTCAAGCGCTCGATGGCCTCCGGCTACGCGGGCGTCCAGAACCCGCTCTTCTTCCGCGAGAACACCTCGATGCTCTTCGGCGACGCGAAGGCCCGGGTCGAGGACATCGTCGGCGCGCTCTGACCCGCGGAGCGGGGACCGGCATCCCCATCTGAGTGCCGGAGGACGGCGATCAGCATCAGCGGGCACCTGCCGCCGATGCTGGTCGCCGCCGACCTCCGAGGACCGCCGGACGTCGACCCGCGGTGAGGAACGCCGGGCTGGACAAGTACGCGCGTCAGGCCTCGTCGTCGATGTTGAGCATGCGGCCGTCCAGTTCCCTCGCGAACTCCGTCCACGTCTCCGCGTACCGCCGGGCGAGGTCGACGACCAGGCTTCCACAGTGCGACGGGACGGCTTCGGCCAGTCTCGCCCATCTCTGATCACCCAGGGCATTCAGCTGAAGGACCCGGAGAAGTTGCCGCCCTTCCTCCTTGTGCCGCAAGGACGGATCACGCAGGAGCTTCTCCACCAGCGCGGCGGGATCCGGCTGGACGGGGCGTCCTCTCCGCGCGGTGTGCTGCTCGCCCAGATCCTGCGCGATCACAGAACCGGGCTGGGCGCCGCCGGACTCGGACGCGTGCGATTTCCGCTCCGGTAACGGCGACTCACCCGACAGCAGCCGTTTCTTGACGTCGCTCACCGTCGCCGGCGAGATCCCGGCGTGCCTCGCCACCTCGCGCAGCGACGCCTGCGGGTTCTCGGCGACCAACTCGGCGGCACGTCTCCTGCCCTCCTCGCTGTTCAGCGGACGGAGCTTGCCGTCTCTGCCGATACGGGCCCGCACCGGCGGCGCGTCGACCGCCCCCCGCCTGATGGCCGCGACGGCCTTCGCGCCCAGTCCCGCCAGGCGGGCGATCGCACGGTCCGACATCTCCGGATGAGACGCGATGATCCGTGCCGCCGCGGCCCGACGGTCCGCTCTGGAAAGAGGAAGACCGTGCGTCACATTCGCCTGGACGGCCCGAAGAAAAGCCTCCTCGACGCTACCGTCGAACAAAACGGCATCGATCGTCTCATCGCCCTTCAGAAAGGCAGCCATGAGCCGATGCAGCCCGTCGATGACCCGCATGCTCCGCCGGTGCACGAGGATGGGCGGAAGTTGTGAGTCCAGTTCCATCAGTCTGGCGACATGATCGGCGTCATGCCCTTCGAGACGAGGAGAATCGCCAGGCAGGAGTGCCGAGATCGGCACGGATGCGATCTCCCGCTCGCCCTTCGTGACGGTCACATTCGGTTCGGCCGAGCCGGTAGCTCCGCTCGTCTTCCTGGTATCCACAAGATCGGCAGTATCGTAACGGCTCAAGTCTGACTCCCCCCGTCGGCATGGCCGATAAGTGTCCACTCGAAACGAAATACGTCCTCTGATGGCACGGCTGTGGTCGTCGGTCGACGACCACACCTTTTGACCGATCGAAAAGGGGAGCATCGAGCAGATTCCGAACTGCGACTCCTGCGGCTCCGATCCCAGTTGGCGGCAAACATCGCATGGCCATCGCATGCGAAGAAACCGGGCGTGCTGCCCCACCCTGCACCACGCAAGCGGACGTCACGTACGCCGGCGGCCCACCGGCACCGACACGGGTGCGCCACCGACCCCCTGAGGTCCCCAACTCCCCTTCGAACACACTTACATGGTCCGTCACTGGCTCGAACCTGTCGAGAGTCTCGTCACACTGGCCACAGCAATCCCGAGCGGCGACCCATGCACCACGTACGGCGAGAGCAGACCCCGCCGTACGCCACTGCCACTCCCCGCCGGCCGACGGTCAGGCGGTCAACCGGTCAGGCGGCCAACCGGTCAGGCGGTCAGGCGGACCGGAAGACGCTCGGGTCCGTTGACGACGATCGAGGACACGAGCGTCGGTTCGCCGGCTAGCTCCACGCGGATGCCACGATGCAACAACTCGTTGTACAAGAGTCGCAGTTCCGCACGGGCGAGCACGCTTCCCAGACAGAAGTGCTCACCGAAACCGAGGGCCAGATGCCGGTTCGGCCTGCGGCGGATGTCGAACTCGTCCGGACGGTCGAAGACGCTCTCGTCACGGTTCGCGGACGGCAGCCACAGCGTGACCCGGTCACCGGCCGCCACCTGCTGCCCGTGAATCTCGATCGGCCGCACCGCCGTGCGCATGATGTGCGTCGCGGTGGACGTCCAGCGGAGCACCTCCTCCACCGCCGAGGCCAGCAGCTCCGGCTCCCTCGTCAGAGCCGCCCACTGATCCTCGTGCCGCAGGAACGCCAGCATGCCGCCGGCCGCCGCGATCCGCGTGTTCTCCGTGCCGCCGACCAGCAGATTGTCGCAGTTGAGGAGGACGTCGTCCGGCGTGAGCCGCGCCCCGTCGATCGTGGCCGTCGCCAGAATGCTGACCAGGTCGTCACCCGGGTTCGCCGCCTTCGCCGCCTGCAGATCGTCGAAGTAGCTCATGATGTCCAGATGGGCGAACCGCTGCGTCAGCGGGTCGTCCGCGGCGAACGCCTGACTGGTCAGCTTGAACAGGTGATCCCAGTCGGAGCTCGGAACCCCCATCATCCGGCAGATCACGTACAGCGGCACACGGGCGGCCACGTCCGTCACGAAGTCGCACGTCCCGGACTCCAGGGCCTCGTCCACGACCCGCCGGGTGACCTCCGTCATCTCGGGCTCGAAACCCCGCACCGACCGGAGCGCGAACCACTCGTCCACCAGCCCCCTCAGCTGCCGGTGCCGCGGAGCGTCCGTCAGCGCCAGCGTGCGGCCACCCCCCGGGTCCTCCCCGTGTTCGGCCGGACGCAGCAGAATTCCCCGTGCCGAACTGAACGTCGCCGCGTCGCGATAGGCCGCCCGAACATCCTCGTACCGGGTGAGCGCCCAGAAACCCGGAAGTTCGGTGGGCGGATGCCAGTGGACCGGCGCATTCGCGCGCAGCCAGGCCCACTGCTCGAAGGGATTGCCGTGCGCATAGAGCTCGGGATCCACCAGGTTGATCCGCGGAGCCTGCTGGGATGAGTCGCCGTGCATGCGAATACCTCTCAGGATGCGCTCGAATTCGAGATACGGATACCCGGCGGCGGTAATGGTGCGGCGAATCAGGCTTCTTGAACGATCGGGGCCCCTATTGCGGGGAGGCATGCTGACACGCTGCCGCAGCAGCGTCAAGCTCCGTCGGCAGGTCGCCGCACATCCCTTCTTCCGCCGTGATCAACCGACGCGGCGCAGCACTTGAACGCCCGGCCGGCCAACCGTACGCGTTCCACGCCGATCAGGCGATGATTCGGCAAGGGAATAGACATCAGCGACAGCCGGTAGGACTCCACGCCGCCGCCGTGGGCCGCGGATCCGCCGAGGCTGGTCGCACCGCACTGTTCAAGTGCGGCCAGGGCTCAGTTGAACACGGCGGAACACTGATCGCCAGGATTGATCGCACATGCCGCCTGGACCATAGTGAACCGGGGTCTGCCCAAGGCTGCCCGCTGATCGAATTGTCCTGGGGCGATGTGGATGACGGCATCCGTAGAACCTGCCCTTCAAGGATTCGCCCCTTGTGAATTGACGGGGGAATGGGTCCCGCCGCGGTCATGTTGTAAACAGGAGGAATCCCGATGATCCCGTTGTCGTTTGCGCAGCGCCGGCTGTGGTTCATCGGCCAGCTCGAAGGACCGAGCGCGACCTACAACATCCCCATGGCGCTGCGGCTGGCCGGCGAACTGGATCGGGAGGCGCTGGAGGCGGCGCTGCGGGACGTGCTGGAACGGCATGAGGTGCTGCGGACCGTGTTCCCGGCGCCCGAGGGTGAGCCGTATCAGCGGATCCTGTCGGTGGAGGAATCCGGTTTCGAGCTGACGGTCGCGGAAGTGGCCCCGGAACGGCTGACGGAGGCCGTGGCGCACACCGTGCGGCAGACCTTCGACCTGGCCACGGAGATTCCGCTGCGGGCCGGCCTGTTCGTGACCGGCCCGGACGAGCACGCGCTGGTGGTCGTGGTGCACCACATCGCGGGTGACGGCTGGTCGCTGGGGCCGCTGGCCCGGGATCTGTCGGTCGCGTACGCGGCCCGGTGCGCGGGCCGTCAGCCGGGGTGGGAACCGCTGCCGGTCCAGTATGCCGACTACGCGTTGTGGCAGCGGGAGCTGCTCGGGGACGAGGACGACCCGGAGAGCGTGCTGTCACGTCAGGTGGCGTTCTGGCGCGAGGCGTTGGACGGAGTCCCGGAGGAGCTGCCGCTGCCCTACGACCGCACGCGGCCGGCGGCGGCGACACATGACGGGCATGCGGTGCGGCTCGAGATTTCCGCCGGCGTTCACGCGCGGTTGCGTGAGGTGGCGCACGAGCGTGGTGTGACCGTGTTCATGGTGCTGCAGGCGGCACTCGCGGTGACGCTGCACCGGTTGGGCGCGGGGACGGATGTTCCGATCGGTTCGGCGATCGCCGGGCGGACGGACGAGGCCCTGGACGACGCGGTCGGATTCTTCGTCAACTCCCTGGTGATCCGGACGGATCTGTCGGGTGACCCGTCCTTCGGTGAGGTGCTGGAGCGCGTCAAGGAAGCCGGCCTCCAGGCCTTCGACCATCAGGACGTGCCGTTCGAGCGGCTGGTGGAGGAGCTGGCCCCCGCGCGGTCCATGGCGCGGCATCCGCTGTTCCAGGTGATGCTGACCGTGCACAACAATGCGCAGGCGGTGCTCCAGCTGCCGGGCATGCGGGTCGAAGGGATCCCCACCCAGGAACAGTCGGAGGCGAACCGCACGAAGTTCGACCTGGACGTCACGGCCACCGAGGTCGTCGACGCCGATGGGGCCCCGCTCGGTCTGACCGGCCGGTTGATCGCGTCCGCCGATGTGTTCGACGCACACACCGCTGAGCGCTTCGCGCAGTGGCTGCTGCGGGTCGTCGAGACGGTGGTGGGGACGCCCGACCTTCGGGTCGGAGCGGTGGACGTCCTGAGCCCGGACGAGCGGTCCTTGGTTCTGGAGCGGTGGAACTCCACGGCCGCCGAGGTGAACGAGGCGACGGTCTCCGAGCGGATCGCCGAGTGGGCGGCGGCGGATCCGGCCGCGGTGGCCGTCGTGTGTGAGGGAGAGGAGCTGTCGTACGGGGACCTGGACGCCTGGGCGAATCGACTGGCGCATGGGCTGAGGCAGCGGGGTGTCGGCGCGGAGTCGGTGGTGGGTCTCTGCCTGCCGCGGGGCGTGGAGCTGGTTGCGTCCGTGGTCGGTGTGTGGCGCGCGGGGGCGGCATACGTGCCGCTCGACCCGGAGCTCCCGGTGGAGCGACTGACGTACATGGTCGCGGACAGCGGGGCCGCGGTGGTGCTGGGGCGAGGCGGGCCGCTGCGGGAGCTGAGGGACCTGCGGGACCTGCCTGGGGCCGAGGTGATCGATCTCGACGATCGGGAGGCCGCGGAGGCGTTCACGAGGGCCGAGGCGGCGGCACCCGAGGCACCGGTGCGGGGCGGGGCCGAGGCATCGGACCCCGAGGCGGCGGCACCCGAGGCGGCGGACCCCGAGGCACCGGTGCGGGGCGCCGGGCTGGCGTACGTGATCTACACGTCCGGATCGACGGGACGGCCGAAGGGCGTGGCGGCCACCCACGGCGGGCTGATGAACCTGGTCGCGGCCCTGGGGCCGGTGCTGGGTGCGGAGCCGGGCGCGCGAGTGCTGCAGTTCGCGTCGTTCAGCTTCGACGCCTCGGTCCTGGACATGGCGGTGACGCTGGCGTCGGGCGCCACCCTCGTGGTGGCATCGGCGGCGGAGCGGTCGGACACGTCGCTGCTGGCGGGGATGGTGCAGCGCTGCCGCGTGGGCTCGGCGAGCGTCGTGCCCTCGCTGCTGGGTGTGCTGGATCCGGCGGCACTGCCGGACGTGTCCACGCTGGTGGTGGGTGCGGAGCCGATCAGCGCGGCGCAGGCCAGGCTGTGGTCGCGGGGCCGGGAGCTCGTGAACACGTACGGTCCGACCGAGGCCACGGTCATGGTCACCACCGGCCCGGTGGACGGTACGGAGCCCGTGGTGCCGATGGGCGCGCCGGTGGCGAACACCCGGCTGTACGTCCTGGACGGCTCGTTGCGACCGGTGCCGGTCGGGGTGGCTGGGGAGCTGTACATCGCCGGCGCGCAGTTGGCGCGGGGGTATGTGGGGCGCGCGGGCCTGACGGCGGAGCGGTTCGTGGCGTGCCCGTTCGGTGGTGCGGGTGAGCGGATGTACCGGACGGGGGACCGGGCGCGGTGGACGGCGGAGGGGCAGCTGGTCTTCGCCGGGCGGACCGATGACCAGGTCAAGATCCGCGGGTTCCGCATCGAGCCCGGCGAGGTGCGGGCGGTGCTGGCCGCGCACCCGCGGGTCGGGCAGGCCGCGGTGGTGGTGCGGGAGGACACCCCTGGCGACAAGCGCCTGGTCGCGTATGTGGTCGGTGACGTGCGGGGCGCTGAGCTGCGGGAGTTCGCGGCCGAACGGCTGCCGGACTACATGGTGCCGTCGGCGGTCGTCGTACTGGACGAGCTGCCGCTGACGACGAACGGGAAGCTGGACCGCAAGGCACTGCCGGCTCCGGAGTACCGGGTGGGTGCCGGGCGGAGTGCGGTGTCGGTGCAGGAGGAGATTCTGTGCCAGGCGTTCGCTCAGGTCCTGGGCGTCGAGCGGGTCGGCGTCGACGACGACTTCTTCGTGCTGGGTGGGCATTCGCTGTTGGCGACTCGTCTGGTGAGTCGGGTGCGTGCGGTGCTGGGTGTGGAGGTGGCGCTGCGGACGCTGTTCGAGGCACCGACGCCGGCCGGTCTGGCCTCGCGGTTGGTCGGGGCGGGTGAGGCGCGTCCGGCGTTGGTGGCGAGGGTGCGTCCGGAGCGGGTGCCGCTGTCGTTCGCGCAGCGCCGGCTGTGGTTCGTCGGCCAGCTGGAGGGGCCCAGCTCTACGTACAACATCCCGATGACCCTCCGGTTGTCCGGTGGGGTGGATCGGGAGGCGCTGGGGGCGGCGCTGGTTGATGTGCTGGGTCGGCATGAGGTGCTGCGGACGGTGTTCGCGGTGGCCGAGGGTGAGCCGTACCAGCGGATCCTGCCGGTGGAGGAGTGCGGGTTCGAGCTGGCCGTCGCGCAGGTGGGCGCGGACGAGCTGGCGGGAGCGGTCGCCGAGGCGCAGGGGCATGCCTTCGATCTGAGCGCGGAAATTCCCCTGCGGGCGTCGCTGTTCGAGACCGGCGCGGATGAGCACGTGGTGGTCGTCGTCGTGCATCACATCGCGGGCGACGGCTGGTCGTCTGCTCCGCTCAAGCGTGACCTGATTGCGGCGTATGCCGCCCGGAGTGAGGGCACCGCTCCGGAGTGGTCCGCGCTGCCGGTCCAGTATGCCGACTACGCGTTGTGGCAGCGGGAGCTGCTGGGTGACGAGGGCGACCCCGGGAGTCTGTTGTCGCGTCAGGTGGATTTCTGGCGTGGGGCGTTGGCGGGGGCGCCGGAGGAGCTGGCCCTGCCGACCGATCGCACACGGCCGGCGATCGCGTCGCATGAGGGGCATGCCGTGCGTGTGGAGGTGCCGGCTGGGGTGCATGCGCGGTTGCGTGAGGTGGCGCGTGAGCGTGGTGTGACGGTGTTCATGGTGTTGCAGGCGGCGCTTGCGGT
>NZ_JBSHDU010000134.1:0-12241 GCF_053616475.1 Streptomyces sp. NPDC055815
GTCCGGTTTTTGTTCCGGACGGGGGCGCCGCCGTATTGTCTAAGGGTCAACACTCCCCGAGGAGCCGCTTCATGACCACCGTCCCCGTCGTCCACTCGCTGCGCGAGCAGATCCGCGAGCACATCGTGGAGGGGATCGTCAGCGGCCGCTGGAAGCCGGGCGAGCGCATCGTGGAGCGCCGGATCGCGACCGAGCTGGAGGTCTCCCAGACCCCGGTCCGCGAGGCGCTGCGCGAGCTGGAGTCGCTGCGGCTGATCGAGTCGGCTCCCAACAAGGGCGTCCGGGTCCGCAACCTGACGGCGGCCGACCTGGAGGAGAGCTACCCCGTACGCGCCGGTCTGGAGCAGATCGCGGCCGAGCTGGCGGCCGGGCGGCTCGCGGCGGACTGCTCGGCGCTGGAGCCGCACGTGGCGGCCCTGTACGAGGCGGACGCGGCCGCGGACGGTACGGCGCAGGTGCGGCACACGGTGGCCTTCCACCGGGAGCTGGTGAAGGCGGCCGGCAACGGCGTCCTGCTGCACACCTGGGAGACGCTCGGCATCGAGGTCTTCACGGCCCTGTCGATCCGCTGGCTGGGCACGGTCCAGAAGTCGTACGCGGAGGAGCACCAGGAGCTGGTGGAGGCCTTCCGGCGGGGCGACCCGAACATCGGTGCGCTCGTGAAGGCGCACGTTCTGGGCTGCGCTCCGCGAGCCTGAGCCATGGCTTTACGTACGGTGAGCGGGTCCGCCCTGTCGGCGGGCCCGCTCATTCGTGCGTGGACACCCTCAGACAACCGGCCTCACCTGCGAAAACAGGACAGAAAACAAGGCACCGGGTGCCCATTTCCCTGGCACCCTGTGCCTACTTTCTCGATCTGAAGAGGTTTTCGCCTTCAACCCTTTGATCGATCATCGATCGCCGGTTTACAGTCTTCGGCGGGCCGCACCCGGCCCGTCGCCCTGTCCTGCCAGACAAGGCACCCATCTCCACCCACCTGTCCGGAAGGCGGCGATCATGACCGATCCCGTAGGCAAGATTCCGAGCGAGCTCGACCAGCTCCCGGACCGTGACACCGAGGAGACCGCCGAGTGGGCGGCCTCCCTGGACGCCGTCACCAAGGCCGCCGGCCCTCACCGGGCCGCCTACCTGATGCGCCGCACCCTCCAGCACGCCGAGGGCGCGGGCCTGGCCCTGCCCAAACTCCTGGAGACGGACTACGTCAACACCATCCCCACCTCCGCCGAGCCCTCGATCACCGAGACGGGCGGCGACGAGGAGATGGAGCGGAAGATCACCGCGTGGAACCGCTGGAACGCGGCCGCGATGGTCACCCGCGGCTCCAAGCACGGCGTCGGCGGCCACATCGCCACCTTCGCCTCCGCGGCCTGGCTCTACGAGACCGGCTTCAACCACTTCTTCAAGGGCAAGGAAGCCGACGGTTCCGGCGACCAGCTCTACATCCAGGGCCACGCCTCCCCCGGCATCTACGCCCGCGCCTTCCTCGACGGCCGCCTGAACGAGGCCCACCTCGACAACTTCCGGCAGGAGTCCGGCGGCAACGGCCTGCCCTCCTACCCGCACCCGCGCCGCCTCCCCTGGCTGTGGGAGTTCCCCACCGTCTCCATGGGTCTGGGCCCGCTCTCCGCGATCTACCAGGCGCGCTTCAACCGCTACCTGACCAACCGCTCCATCAAGGACGTCTCCGCCTCGCACGTGTGGGCGTTCCTCGGTGACGGCGAGATGGACGAGCCCGAGTCGACCGCGGCCCTCGCCCTGGCCGCCCGCGAGGGTCTGGACAACCTGACCTTCGTCATCAACTGCAACCTGCAGCGCCTCGACGGCCCGGTCCGCGCCAACTTCAAGATCGTGCAGGAGCTGGAGGCCCAGTTCCGCGGCGCCGGCTGGAACGTCGTCAAGTCGCTGTGGGGCAACGCCTGGGACGAGCTGTTCGCGCTCGACACCACCGGCGCGCTCGTCCGCCGCCTCCGCGAGGTCCCGGACGCGCAGGTCCAGACGTACCAGACCCGCGACGCCGCCTACATCCGCCAGGACTTCTTCGGCAAGGACCCGGCGCTCGTCGCGATGGCGCAGCTGCTGTCCGACGACAAGATCCTCGAGTGCTTCCACCTCTCCCGCGGTGGCCACGAGCCGCGCAAGGTGTACGCCGCGTACAAGGCCGCCCTGGAGTTCAAGGGCGCGCCGACGGTCATCCTGGCGCAGACCGTCAAGGGCTTCACCCTGGGTGAGGGCTTCGCGTCGAAGAACGCGAACCACCAGATGAAGAAGCTGACGACGGACGAGTTCAAGAACATGCGTGACCTTCTTGAGCTGCCCATCTCGGACGACCGGTTCGTCGACGGCGTGGTCCCCTACGGCCACCCCGGAGCCGACTCCCCCGAGGTCCGCTACCTCCAGGAGCGCCGCGCGGCGCTCGGCGGCCCGGCCCCGGCCCGCCGCACCCACGCGCTCGCCCCGCTGCCGGCCCCGGCCGAGAAGGCGTTCGCCGCCTTCGACAAGGGCTCCGGCTCGCAGTCGATGGCCACGACGATGGCGTTCGTGCGACTGATCAAGGACCTGATCCGCGACAAGGAGACCGGCAAGCGCTGGGTCCCGATCGTCCCGGACGAGGCCCGTACCTTCGGTATGGAGTCGCTGTTCCCCTCGCTCGGCATCTACTCGCCGAAGGGCCAGACGTACGAGCCGGTCGACCGCGACCAGCTGATGTACTACAAGGAGGCCGTCAACGGCCAGATCCTGAACGAGGGCATCACCGAGGCCGGCTCGATGGCCGACTTCATCGCCGCGTCCACCGCGTACTCCACGCACGGTGAGGCGATGATCCCCTTCTACATCTTCTACTCGATGTTCGGCTGGCAGCGGACCGCCGACCAGATGTGGCAGCTCGGCGACCAGCTCGGCCGCGGCTTCCTCGTCGGCGCGACCGCCGGCCGCACCACCCTGACCGGTGAGGGCCTCCAGCACGCCGACGGCCACTCGCCGGTGATCGCGGCGACGAACCCGGCCGCCCTGACGTACGACCCGGCGTTCGCGTACGAGGTCGCGGTCATCGTCAAGGAGGGTCTGCGCCGGATGTACGGCGAGGCCGCCGAGGGCGAGGACCAGAACGTCTTCTACTACCTGACGGTCTACAACGAGCCGATGCCGCAGCCGGCCAAGCCGTCCGGCATCGACGAGGGCATCGTCAAGGGCCTCTACCGCTTCAACACGGCGGAGTCGGCCGGCCTCGACCTGCCCGCGAACGCCTCGCGGATCCAGCTGCTCTCCTCCGGTACGGCCATCCACTGGGCCCTGGAAGCGCAGAAGCTGCTCGCCGCCGAGTGGGGCGTGGCCGCCGACGTGTGGTCCGCGACCTCCTGGACGGAGCTGCGCCGCGACGCCCTGGAGGCCGACGCGGCCCTCCTGCGCGGCGAGGAGCAGGTGCCGTACCTCCGCAAGGCCCTGGAGGGCATCGACTCCCCGGTCCTCGCGGTCTCCGACTACATGCGCCAGGTCCCCGACCAGATCGCGCAGTGGGTCGAGCAGGACTACACCTCGCTGGGCGCCGACGGCTTCGGCCTCTCGGACACCCGCGACGCGGCCCGCCGCCACTTCGGCGTCGACGCCCAGTCGATCGTCGTCGCGGCCCTGGCCCAGCTGGCCCGCCGCGGCGAGGTCCAGGCGTCGGCCGTGAAGGAGGCGCGCGAGCGCTACGGCCTGTAAGGCCTCCCATCCGTCCGAGGGGCTGCTTCCGTACGCACATACGGAGGCGGCCCCTCGGCGCATGTGTACGGCAGTCTGGTGGGCATGCGTGCCGCCCGCCTCATCAAAATGGTCCTGCTCCTCCAGAACCGGCCGTCCATGACCGCCGCCGAACTCGCCGCCGAGCTCGAGGTGTCGGAGCGGACCGTCACCCGGGACGCGCTCGCCCTGTCGGAGGCGGGGGTGCCGGTGTACGCGGACCGGGGCCGGTCCGGCGGCTACCGGCTCGTCGGCGGGTACCGGACGCGGCTCACGGGCCTCGCGCGCGGTGAGGCGGAGGCCCTGTTCCTGTCGGGACTGCCGGGCGCGCTGCGGGACATGGGCCTGGAGGACGCGGCCTCGGCGGCCCGGCTCAAGGTGTCGGCGGCGCTGCTGCCCTCCCTGCGGGACGCGCACGAGTCGGCGGCGCGGCGCTTCCATCTGGACGCGCCCGGCTGGTACCACGAGCCGGAGACCCCGGAGCTGCTCGCGCCGGTGGCGGAGGCGGTGTGGGACGACCGGTGGCTGTCGGCCCGCTACCGGCGCGGGGACGGCGAGGAGGTGGAGCGGGAGCTGGAACCGTACGGCCTCGTCCTGAAGGCGGGCGTCTGGTACGTGTGCGCCCGCTCGGGTTCCTCCTTCCGTACGTACCGGGTGGACCGGTTCACGGCGGTGGCCGTGGGCGAGGAACGCTTCGACCGGGACCCGGACTTCGACCTGCCGGTCTTCTGGGAGGAGCGGGCGGCGGAGTTCGCCCGGTCGATCCTGCGCGCCGAGGTCGTCGTACGGCTGACCGAGGCGGGGGCGCGCAGGCTGCCGTACGTGACGGACCGGGCCGCGGCCGAGGAGGCGCTCGCCGCGGGCTCCACCGGGGAGGGCCGGGTGACCGTGACGCTCCGGGTGGAGAGCGAGGAGGTCGCCTTCGGCCAGCTCCTCGGTCTCGGTCCGGAGGCGGAGGTCCTCGCCCCGGCCGCATTCCGCGAACGGTTCGCGGAGGCGGCCCGGGGCATGGCGGAGCGCTACCGGTAGCCGGCCCGGCGCGGCTCCACCGGTCGGGTGCTACCGGTGGTCGGCCCGGCGCGGCTCCACCGGTCGGGTGCTACCGGTAGTCGGCCACGTCCGGCTTCCCGGTCTCGCTCGCGACGATGAAGCCCCAGGCGTCCGGCTGCGAGCCGTCCGCGTCCGTGAAGCCGTACTCCTTCGCCAGTTCGCCGCTGGACAGCGACTGTCCGGTCCAGCGGTGCCGGTCGGGGTCGGCGGCGAGGGCGGTGACGGCCCGGCCGACGTACACCGGGGACTCGGAGACGCCGAAGTCGGGGATCTTCTCGGTGGCGTCGCGCCAGTTCTCCTCGGTGACGCCGAAGCCGGCGAGCATCTGCTCCGACCTGAGCCAGCCGGGGGTGACGACGACGGCCGTCCCGCCGTACTCCGCGAGCTCCTTCGACAGGCCGAAGGCCATCCGGAGGGGGGCGTTCTTGGCGAGGTCGTAGAAGAGGTTCTCGCGGAAGCGGGTGCCGTTGTACGCGGCGGTGCCGTCGGTGACCTCGACGACGAGCCCGCCGGGGGTGCGGGTGAGCAGCGGCAGGACCGCGTGGGAGGTGATGACATGCGTCTTCACGCCGAGTTCGAGCATCCTCAGACCTCCGTCGAGGTCCATCTCCCAGGTCTTCTTCCCGAAGGTGACCAGGTGTTCGCCGCCCCACACGTCGTTGACGAGGACGTCGAGCCGGCCCTGCTCGCGGTCGATCCGGTCGACGAGGGCCCGGACCTGCTCGGGCTCCAGGTGGTCGGTGGGGACGGCGATGCCCTCGCCGCCGGCCGCCGTCACCAGTTCGGCGGTCTCCTCGATGGTCTCGGTGGCGCGGCCGACCTCGCTGAGCTTCTCGCGGGTGGTGCGGCCGGTGACGTACACGGTGGCCCCGGCGGCGCCGAGCTGGACGGCGATGGCCCGTCCGGCGCCGCGGGTGGCCCCGGCGACCAGGCAGATCCGTCCGCGCAGGGGTGTGGTTTCAGTCGTCATGATCACCAGACTGACAGGGAAACCCGACATCTTCTGTCCGGATTCATTTCGGGCTTTCCGGGTGCGTCGGACTCCCCGAGCCACGATGCTGGTCCCGTGATGGACGAGACCGAGTTCTGGGAGCTGATCGACGCCACCCGCGAGGAAGCCGAGGGCGACCCCGAGGAGCAGGCGGATCTGCTCGTGGAGCGGCTGACCCGGCTTGACCCCGACTCGGTGCTCGACTACGCGCGCCATTTCGAGGCCCGTTTCAACCGCGCGTACCTCTGGGATCTGTGGGGTGCGGCGGCGGTGCTCTTCGACGGGGCGGGCGAGGAGATCTTCGACTCGTTCCGCTGCTGGCTGATCGGCCAGGGCCGGGAGGTGTACGAGGGGGGCGTGCACGATCCGGACGCGCTGGCGGAGCTGATCGGCGACTTCGACGTGGAGATCGACGGGGACGGCGAGGAGATCGGCTTCGCGGCGGACGAGGCGTACGAGGCGCTGACCGGGGCCGAGACCCCCGACCTGGGCATTCCGATGCCGGGCGGGGAGCCGCTGGGCGCCCCCTTCGACCTGGAGGACGACGACGTGCTCGCGGCCCGCTTCCCCCGGTTGTGGGAGCGCTTCGGGGCGGCGTAGTGGCCCGGGGGTGCGGAGGGCGGATCCGCACCCCCGGGAGTCTCAGCCCAGCTGGAGCCGGGGGTTCTCCCGGCCGAGGATCATGTCGGTCCTGGGCTGGAGGGCCGGGAAGAGCTGTTCGGGCTGGGGGATCGCCCAGTACCTGCCCTCCGCGACCATCTCGAAGACCCTCTCGGCGTGCTCCTCGGGCGTGAGCCCGTGCTCGTCGGCCATGGCCTGCAGCTGGTCGTTGAAGGCCGCGATCTCCGGCGGTTCGGTCTCTCCGGGCCTGGCGGCCCTGAAGATCTCGCTCTTGACCGAGCCGGGCGTGACGACGGACACCTGGATCGGGGCGCCCTTCATCTGCATCTCGTAGTGGAGCGACTCGGTGAGGGCGAGCGTGCCGAACTTGGTGACGCTGTACGGGGCCATCAGCGGGCTCGGCAGGAGGCCGCCGATGGAGGAGACGTTGACCACCCAGGCCTTCTCGCCGCGCTCCAGCATGCGCGGGACGAAGGCCCGGATGCCGTTGACGTATCCGCCGATGTTGATCCGGAGCATGTCGTCCCAGCGCGCGGCGGGGATCTCCCAGGAGTAGCCCATGGCCATGATCCCGGCGTTGTTCACCAGCAGGTCGACCGTGCCGAACCGGGTGTACGCGGTGTCGGCGAGGGCCTCGACGGAGGCGGGGTCGGCGACGTCGGTGACGACGGCGGTGACCTCGGCGCCGGTGGCGGACAGCTCACCGGCGAACTCGGCGAGCCGTTCGGCGGCGATGTCGGCGAGGACCAGCTTCATGCCGAGCCCGGCGGCGTGCCGGGCGAGACCGGCGCCGATGCCGGAGGAGGCGCCGGTGATGACGGCCGTACGACCGCCGAAGACCTCGGCGGCGGTCATCAGAAGTGGGTCCCGCCGTCGATGCGGACCTCGGTGCCGGTGATGAACCTGCCGTCCTCGGAGGCGAGCATCGCGACGACGCCGGCGACGGTCTCGGGGCCGGCGAAGCCCTGGCCGAGGGCGGGGGCGAGCTTGGCGAAGAGGGACCAGTCGGTGTCCTCGGGCAGGCCGGGGCCCACGGACTGCTTGCTGGCGCCGGAGCCGTCGGTCATGCCGGAGGAGATGGAGCCGGGCTGGACGGCGGTGAAGCGGATGCCCTGCTTGGAGTACTCGGCGGCGAGCGCGTGGGTCATGGACTGGATGCCGCCCTTGCTGGCCGCGTAGGCCGCCATGTAGGGGTGGGCGAAGAGCGCGGAGGTGGAGGAGAAGTTCACGACGGCGGCGTCGTCGCCCTCCAGGAGGGCGGGGATCGCCTCGCGGATCACGAGGAAGGTGCCGGTGAGGTTGATCCGGATCACCTGCTCGAAGACGTCCAGGCTCGTCTCGTGGGTGTGCGAGGAGCGCAGGATGCCCGCGGCGTTGACCAGGACGTCCAGGCCGCCGAGCGCCTCGACGGCGGCGGCGACACCGGCCCGTACGGAGGCCTCGTCGCCGATGTTCACCACGAGGGTGGTGAGGCGGTCGGCGGCGTCGCCGGCCTTGGCGACGGTGTCCTTGAGGCCGTCCTCGCTGATGTCGGCGGCGACGACCCGGCCGCCCTCGGCGAGCAGGCGCAGGACGGTGGCCTGGCCGATGCCGGAGCCGCCGCCGGTGATGAGGGCGCGACGTCCTTCGTAACGGGTCAGCTGGTTCATGGCGGCAACCTCTCGATGTCAAGCTTTCCGGGGAATGCTGCCACCGTACGCCGAAGTGGCACGTTTTGCCATAGCTGCACGCCGTGCACCTTCGGCAGTCGCAGGCGTAGGCTTCGTGGGTGAGCACCAAGCCCGAGGGCGCCCCGCCCCCCACCCCCTCGCTCCCCTCGCTGACGGAGCGCCGCAAGGCCGCCACCCTGCTGGACATCGCCCGCGCCGCCGCCGAACTCTTCACCGAGCGCGGTCCCGACGGCACCACGGCCGAGGAGATCGCCCAGCGGGCGGGCGTCGCCCTACGCACCTTCTACCGCTACTTCCGCTCCAAGCAGGACGCCGTCGCCCCGCTCCTCGCGGGCGGCGCCGACCGCTGGCGGGAAAGCCTCGCCGCGTCGGGACCCGGCGCGGGCGTGCCCGAGGCCCTGGAGCGCTCGATCGCCGACGCGCTCACCCCGGACACCGACGCGGAGGCGGAGGGCCTGCGCTGGACGCGCGGGCTGCTGCGGGCCGCCGCCGAGGACCCCGCCCTCCGGGCCGTCTGGTACCGGGTCAACCAGGAGTCCGAGGAGCGGCTGCGCGAGGTCGTCGCCGCCCTCGCCGGAGCGGACGCCGACCCGCTGGAGGTACGGCTCGCGGCGGCTGCGGCCACCGACGCCATCCGGATCGCCCTGGAGAGCTGGGCGGAGACGGACGCCCCGGTGCGCGGGGAGGGCGCGCCGGCCGCGCTCGCGGTGCGCTGCCTGCGGGAGCTGATGGGCGGGATGAGGCTGCTGCAGGACGCCGACGCCTCGGCCGAGGCGTGACTGGCCCGTGTCTCGGCCGAGGCGTGACCGGTCCGTGCGTCGGCCGAGGCGTGACCGGTCCGTGCCTCGGTCGAGACGTGACCGGCCCGGGCTCGGCCGAGGAGCGACCGGCCCTGCCTCAGTCGACGAGTGACCGGCCCATGAGGACGTCGTCCACGTACGCCCCGTCGAGGAGGATCTCCCCCGGCAGCACGCCCTCCACCGCGAAGCCCTCGGAGGCGTAGAGGGCGCGGGCGGGGGCGTTGTGCCCGAGGACCCGCAGGGTGATGCGGACCGCGCCCTCCGCCCTGGCCCGGTCCATCGCGGCCCGCAGCAGCGCCCGCGCGACCCCCAGGCGCCGCGCCGCCGGGGCGACGGCGAGGCCCTGGATCTGGCGGACGTGGGCGGTGACGGCGAGCGGGGTCGGCGGCGCCACCCGGACGTAGCCGAGGAGGGCCACCCCGCCGGCGACCTCCCCCTCGCCCACCGCCACGAGGTAGTCCTCGGGCCGGTGGCGCTCGTCGAAGAAGGGGGTGCCCGGCTCCGGCCGGGGCTGCACCGCGTGGAGGGTCGACCAGGTGTCCCGGTCCAGCGCGGCGAGGAACCGGTCGTCCCCGGGGGCGGCAGTGCGTATCGCGTACTCCGGCACGATCATGAAGGCCACTGTGCCACGGCCGGGGCGGGAAGGGCAGGATGGGGCCATGCAGCGTTCCGCCCTCCGCAAGCGCGTCGCCGTCACCGGCGCCTCCGGCCTCATCGGCTCGGCCCTGGTCCGCTCCCTGCGCGCCGACGGCCACGACGTCCTCCGCCTCGTCCGCCGCCCCGCCAGGACCGCCGACGAGGTCGAATGGGACCCCAAGCGGCTGTACGTGGACGCCGCCGGGCTCGTCGGCGTCGACGCCGTCGTCCACCTGGCGGGCGCCGGAGTCGGCGAGCGCCGCTGGAACGAGGCGTACAAGAAGGAGATCCGGGACAGCCGGGTCCTCGGCACGACCGCGATCGCCCAGGCCCTCGCCTCGCTCGCCGACCCGCCGGAGGCGCTGGTCTGCGGCACGGCACTCGGCTGGTACGGGGACACCGGCACGCGCGCGGTGGACGAGAGCGCCCCCGCCGGGACCGGCTTCCTGCCCTCGGTGTGCGTGGAGTGGGAGGCCGCGGCCGCCCCCGCCGAGGAGGCCGGCATCCGGGTCACCTACGCCCGCACCGGCCTGGTCGTGGCCCGCCAGGGCGGCGCCTGGGGACGGCTCTTCCCCGTCTTCCGCGCCGGGCTCGGCGGGCGGATGGGCGACGGCCGCCAGTACTGGTCGCACATCTCCCTGCACGACGAGGTGGCGGCCCTGCGCCACCTCGTCGACACCCCGTCCCTCTCGGGGCCGGTGAACCTGACGGCCCCCGAGCCCGTCACCAACCGCGAGGTGACGGCGGCGATGGGCCGGGTGCTGCGCCGCCCGACCCTCTTCACCGTCCCCGCGCCCGCCCTGAAGGTGGTCCTCGGCGACTTCGCCCAGGACGTGCTGGGCAGTCAGCGGGTGCTGCCGGGGCGGCTGTTGGAGACCGGATTCGATTTCGCCTTCCCGACGATCGACGAGGCGATCCGGGCGGCGCTGCGCTGACGCCCCCTCACCGGGGTGTGCCCCCTCGTGCTGCGTGCACCCCGCCGCGCGCGGGCCGACTTCCGCACGGTCGCTGCCTAGGCTCGACGCCCACCGCTCGATGACCAAGGTTCGAGGCCGCCGTTCGACGACCACCGTTCGATACGGACGCGAACTCGGGCATTCCGGGGGCCCGTTGGGGGCATAAGGCCTCCCACCGGCGCGCCGACCTGGGGAGGGGCACGTGCTCAGTACCGCAATCAGCGCACAGCACAGGGACGTCGTGGAGGCCGTCGACGTCGTCATCGTAGGAGCCGGGACCGCGGGGCTCGCGGCCGCGCACCGGCTCACCGGCGCGGGGCTCTCCGTCGCCGTCCTGGAGGCGGAGCCGAAGGTCGGCGGCCGGCTGGCCACCGACCGGGTCGACGGCTTCCTGCTCGACCGGGTGGGCCCGCTGCTCACCCTCTCGCCCGAGGAACTGCGGGCCGCGCCGGGCCTTTCCGGGCTCGCGCTGCGCCCGTTCGCCCCCGGCGTGCTCGTCCACAGCGACGGGCGGTACGCGCGATGGGGCGTCCCGCATCCGCGCCGGGCGTCCGGCCACCGGGGCGGCGGGGTCCACCGGGGCGTGGGGGGAGCGTTCAGCATGGCGCGCGCCCTCGCGAGCGCCCCCCGGAATCCGGCCGCCTCGCTCGACCAGGCGCGGCTCGGCGCGTCCCTCGTCCGGCTCGCCGCGACGCCGACGCAGCGGCTGCTCGCCCGGCCCGAGCGGACCGCACGCGAGGCCCTGACGGCCCGGCTGCCCGCCCGTACCGTCCAGGGGGTGCTGCGGCCGCTGCTCGCCGCGCTCCTCGCCGACCCGGACCTCTCCCTGTCGAGCCGTCAGGCGGACCTGGCGCTGCGGGCCTTCGCCCGGGGGCGGCCGGCCGTCCCCGAGGGCGGATCGGCGGCGCTGCCCACGCTGCTCGCGGCCGGGCTGCCGCCGGGCACCGTCCGGACGGGCGTCCGGGTCACGGACGTGTCCGTCTCCCGGGTCACGACGGCCGAACACGGGGTCATCGGCTGCCGCTCGGTGCTCCTGGCGACGGGGGCGCGCACGGCCGCCGGGCTGCTGCCGGGGCTGCGGGTCCCCGCCTTCCACCCCGTCACGGTCCTCCACCACACGGCTCCCGTGGCGCCGTGCGGGGACCCGACCCTGCTCCTGGAGTCGGACCCGGGCGGGCCGGTGGCGCACACGGCGGTGATGAGCGCGGTCGACCCGACGCGGGCGCCGGGCGGCCGGCCCCTCATCACCTCGACGGTCCTCGGCACGCCTCCGGACGACACGGAGCGCCGGGTCCGCAAGCACCTCGCGACCTTGTACGGCACGTCGACGGACGACTGGGAACTCCTGGCCCTCCACCACACCCCCGAGGCGGTCCCTTCCATGCGGCCCCCGCACGACGCGCACCGCTCGGTCCGGCTGCTCGCGGGGCTGTACGTGTGCGGCGACCATCGGGACACGAGCACGGTCGGGGGCGCCCTGACCTCGGCCGACCGCGCGACGAACGCCCTCCTGACGGACCTGGGCGTCCGCCGCTCCCCCACCCAACAAAACACCGCGGCCTGACGCCGCCCCGCCCGTTGTGGGCACGCGTTCCGTCGGGGCGGCGCCCACCCGGCCCCGTTGTGGGCATGCGTTCCGCCGGGGCGGCGCCCACCCGGCCCCGTTGTGGGCATGCGTTCCGCCGGGGCGGCGCCCACCCGGCCCCGTTGTGGGCATGCGTTCCGCCGGGGCGGAACGGGTGGGCACAACGGACGGCGCCCTTGCCGGCGCCAGAGGCTCCCGCGCCTGAACCCGCA
>NZ_JBSHDU010000135.1:0-11639 GCF_053616475.1 Streptomyces sp. NPDC055815
CGGAGGCGCCGCTGGGCGCGCCGTCCCGTGTGCCCACCCGTCCCGCCCCAGCGGGACGATTGCCCACACGGCGGTGGGCCGGGGCACCGCCCAGCACGGGCGCCCGGCTACGGTGTGTGGCGGCGGGCTCTGAGGGACAGGGAGAGGGCCAGGACCGTTTGGGGGTCGTCCAGGTCCGTGCCCAGGAGTTCCGAGATGCGGGCCAGCCGGTTGTAGAGCGTCTGCCGGTTGAGGTGCAGCTCCCGCGCCGTCTCCGCCTTGCGGCCCGCGTGCGCCAGGTACGTCTCCAGGGTGGGCAGCAGCGGCGGCCGGGACGTCTTGTCGTGGTCCCGCAGCGGGCCGATCGCCCGGTCCACGAAGGCCGCCAGGTCCGGGTGGTCGCGCAGGCGCCAGAGGAGGAGGTCGATGTCCAGGCGCCGGGCGTCGTACCAGGGGAGCTCCGAGAGGCCCTGCGCCGCCGTCGCCGTCTCCGCCGCGTGCCGCAGGCCCGCCGACGCGGCCGCCCAGCCGCCCGCCACGCCGACCACGACGACGGGAGGGTGCACCCCGGCGCGTTCCAGGCCCGCCCGTTCCACGCCCGCGCGCAGCGCCGCCGCGACCCGGTCCGCGACCGCCGTGCGTTCCGATTCCGAGCGCAGGCCGAGGAGCAGCGGGACGCGGCCCTCCACCGGGCGGACGCCCAGGAGGGCCGGGACGCCCACCGAGGACAGTTCCTCCAGGACCGCCCGGGCCAGCAGGGCCCAGTTGCCCGAGGGGGAGAGTTCCGAGGCCAGGCGCATGACCACGGGGAGCAGCGGGCCGTCGCCCGGCTTGAAGCCGAGGACCCTCGCCTGGGCCGGCGCGTCCTCCGCCGAGATGCGGCCCTCCGCCAGGTCCGTCAGGAAGTCGCCCCGGCCGCGTGCCGCCAGCTCCTCCTCCTGGCGGGCCTGCATGAGGACGACCGCGAGGAGGCCCGCCGCCCGCTCGGCCGCCATCCGGTGGACGGGGGAGAGGGCGCCGGAGACCGCGAGGAGGACCAGGCGGGCCCGTACCGAGCCCGTACCGGGGCCGCCGCCGGGGACGTCGACGAGGACCGTGCCGGTGGGCGGGCCGGACTCGCGGGCCGCGCGCTGGCCGCGCAGCCCGTCCCACACCTGCAGCGGGTCCGCCGGCCCGGACTCGGTGCCCGCCGCGTAGAGGAGCTGTCCGTCGGCGGTCTCAAGGAAGACCGGGTTGGCGGCGAAGTCGGAGAGGATGCGGAGCACCTGCGGCACCCCGCCGCCGCCGAGCAGCGCCTCGGTGCACTGCCGGTGGACCTCCTCGGCCTGCCGCTGGAGGGCGTAGTGGCCGTTGACGATCTCGGTGTGGATCTCCTCCGTGACGGCGACGAAGGGGACCTCGCGGTGCAGCTGGACGAGCGGCAGGCCGGCCGCCCGCGCGGTCTCCACTATCGTCGCCGGGAGGCGGGCGAAGCGCGGGCCGAGTTCGACGACGAGCGCCGCGATGCCCCGGTCGGCGAGCCGGCGGACGAAGGCGCGCTGTTCGGCCGGGCGGGTGCCCAGGCCGAGGCCCGTCGTGAGGAGCAGTTCGCCGCCCTTGAGCAGCGACGCGATGTTCGGCACCTCGCCCGCGTGCACCCAGCGCACCGTGCGGTGCAGCCGGTCCGCGCCGGCCACGACCTCCGGGAGCCCGCCGCGCAGTCCGGGGAGTTCGAGCGCCCGCTGCACGGTGATCCCGCCCTGATTGTCCATGGGGCCGGACGCTACCCGCGTCCGTGTTCCGGCGACATCACCTGACGGTTACGGGACCGGACAGTTCGTACACCAGGGCGACAACTCGTCGCCCCATGGCGGGAATTGTGCGACCGGATGTCGATTGTGGCCTACGTCACGCACGAGGATCCTCTCGGCCCATGGCAGAGAACCCCACCCCAGAGGTCCACCGGCTCAAGGCGAACTCGGTCGGACTCGTCGGCGTCGTCTTCATGGCCGTCGCCACCGCCGCCCCGATCACGGCGATGACCGGCAACCTCCCCATCGCCGTCGGCTTCGGCAACGGCACCGGCGCCCCCGCCGGATATCTCTTCGCGACGCTCGTCCTGACCGTCTTCTCGGTCGGCTACGTCGCCATGGCCAAGCGGATCACGGCCGCCGGCGCCTTCTACGGCTACATCTCGCACGGCCTGGGCCGGATCGCCGGCATGGCCTCCGGCATGCTCGCCGTCCTCGCGTACATCGTCTTCGAGGCCTCGATCGTCGGCGTCTTCGCCTACTTCGCCAAGACCACGGTCGCCGACCAGCTCGGCGTCGACGTGCCGTGGATCCTGTACGCGGCGGTCATGCTGGCCGTCACCGCCGTCCTGTCGTACTTCGACATCAACCTGACCGCCAAGGCGCTCGGCGTGATGCTGGTCGCGGAGATCGCCGTCCTCTTCGCGGTCGCCACCGCCGTCCTGATCGCGGGCGGCGGCCCCGACGGCATCCCCGTCGAGCCGATCAACCCGAAGAACGCCTTCACCGGCACCTCCGCCGGGCTCGGCCTCTTCTTCGCCTTCTGGTCCTGGGTCGGCTTCGAGTCGACCGCGATGTACGGCGAGGAGTCCCGCGACCCCAAGCGGGTCATCCCGCGCGCCACCCTGATCTCCGTCATCGGCGTCGGCCTCTTCTACATCTACGTCTCGTGGATGACGATCGCCGGCAACGGCCTCGCCGGCTCCGTGAAGCTGTCCTCCTCCGCGAGCCCCCTCGACCTGTTCTTCGCGCCCACCCAGTCCTTCATCGGCGCCTGGGCCGTCGACGCCTTCCAGTGGCTGCTGCTCACCGGCTCCTTCGCCTGCGGGATGGCCTTCCACCAGTGCGCCGCGCGCTATCTGTACGCCATCGGCCGCGAGGGCTTCCTGCACCCGGCGCTCGGCCGGACGCACGTCAAGCACGGCTCGCCGTACATCGCCTCGTTCGTGCAGAGCGTCATCGCCGTCGGCCTCGTCGCCGCGTTCTGGCTCACCGGCCAGGACCCGTACATCCACCTCTACACGCTGCTGGCGATCCTCGGCACGATGGCGATCCTCATCGTCCAGACGCTCTGCTCCTTCGCCGTCATCGGCTACTTCCGCAAGAACCACCCCGAGGACCGGCACTGGTTCAAGACCCTCACGGCCCCGCTCCTCGGCGGCATCGGCATGATCGCCGTCGTCGTGCTGCTGGTGATGAACATGGAGACCGCGGCCGGTCTCGCCGCCGACTCCCTCTTCTTCAAGGCGATCCCCTGGATCGTCGGCGCCGTCTTCTTCGGCGGCCTCGGCCTCGGCTTCTACCTCAAGGCCAAGCGGCCCGAGCGCTACGAGATCATCGGCCGGATCGTCCTGGAGGACGCCACCGAGCGCACCGACGAAGAAGCCCCCGTCCCCGCCTCCGCACCCCAGAGCTGAACCCGCCCTCACCCTCCAGGAGCGCCCCCATGGCACGCACCAACCCGATGCACCTCCTGAAGAACCTCGCCGCCGAGCACGCCGCCGCCCGCCGGCTGAACATCCCCGTCGACGAGCTGCGCGGCCTGAGAGCCGACGCCCTCGGACGGCGGTCCCTCCTCAAGTACGCCACCGCCGCCGGCATCGCCGTCGGCGTCGGATCGGCCGTGCCCGCCGCAGCCGCCACGCCCGCCCCGCCGGTCAAGAGCACCGCCCGGATCGCCGTCGTCGGCGCCGGGATCTCCGGCCTCACCGCCGCCCTCACCCTCCAGGACGCCGGACTGAGCCCGGTGCTCTACGAGGCCAACCCGTCCCGGGTCGGCGGCCGCATGTACACCCAGCGGGACCACTGGGCGTACGGCCAGACCTCCGAGATCGGCGGCGAGCTGATCGACACCAGCCACAAGAAGATCCTGGAGTTCTGTCGCCGCTTCGACCTCGCCGTCGAGGACTTCCTCGGCGGCGGACCCAACGGAGCCGAGGAAGTCCTCTGGTTCAACGGCACCTACTACCCGCGCGCCCAGGCCGACGAGGACTTCAACGCCGTCTACCAGGCCCTCCACCGCGACCTGCTCGACGCGGGCGAGGTGAAGTGGAACCAGACCACGCCCACCGGCACCGCCCTCGACAACATGTCGCTGTACGAGTGGATCGAGAGCAGGGTCCCCGGCGGGCACTCCTCACCGCTCGGGAAGTTCATCGACGTCGCCTACAACGTCGAGTACGGCGCCGACACCACCGCACAGTCCTCGCTCGCCCTCGTCCTGCTCATGGGCTACCAGACCAATCCCGGCAACTTCAACGTCTGGGGCCTGTCCAACGAGCGCTACCACGTCGTCGGCGGCAACGACCGGCTCCCGAACGCCATCGCCGGGGCCCTCGCCCCCGGCACCCTGCGGATGGGCTGGTCGCTGACCGCCGTACGGGCCAACGCCGACGGCACCCAGACGCTCACCTTCACCGAGGCGGGCGCCACCCGGACCGTCACCGCCGACCGCACGATCCTGTGCGTCCCGCTGCCGATCCTCCAGCAACTCGACCTCACCCAGGCCGGGTTCGACCCGCTCATGCGCAACCTGCTGCGGGACGCGCGGATGGGCTACTGCACCAAGCTCAACATGCAGTTCGGCACCCGGCCCTGGCGCGGCACCGGCCCCTGGCCCGGGGTCTCCGCCGGCGACTGCTTCACCGACTCGGAGGTGCAGCAGACCTGGGACACCACCAAGATCCAGGGCGGCACCGGCGGCATCCTCCTCCAGTACGGCGGCGGCAGCCTGGCCCGGAACCTGAACCCGGCCGGGCCGTTCTCCACCGAGTCCGACCCGTACGTACGGAACCTGGTCACCCGCCACCTGGCCGGCATCGACGCCTTCTTCCCCGGCACCTCCCGGGCGTACACCGGCCGCGCCCAGCTCTCCGCCTGGCACAAGAACCCCTACTCCCTGGGCGCGTACTCCTGCTGGCCCGTCGGCTACCTCCACCGGTACGCCGGGTACGAGGGCACCGCCCAGGGCAGGGTCCACATCGGCGGCGAGCACTGTTCGTACGACTTCCAGGGGTTCATGGAAGGCGGCGCGACCGAGGGCGCGCGCGCCGCCCAGGAGGTGATCACCGCGCTGCGATGAGCCGGATCAGCCGGCGGGGACGATGTTCTGGTTGAACCGGAACACGTTGTCGGGGTCGTACTGGGCCTTCACGGCGGCGAGCCGGCGGTAGTTCCTCTCCCCGAAGGAGGAGACGATCCGCTGCTCGCCCTCGTTGCCGACGAAGTTCAGATACGTCGCGTCGAGCGCCCACGGCCGCACGTCGGCCCGCACGTCGTGCACCCACTGCCTCGCCCGCTCGTCGTACGAGGGGTCCACCCAGGTCGCGAAGGGGTGCACGGCCCAGGGCGCGGTGCGCCACGGCTGCGGGTACTGGGAGGGCCCCGCGGCCACGGCCCCGCCCATCAGGAACAGCACGTGCTGGGTGGCCGTCTCCGCCGGGATCCCCGCGCCGCGGTCGCAGAAGACGTCCACGGCCTCGTCGGGGAACTCCCGCAGGTACTCGGCCGACCAGTAGTTCCGCAGCCCCGGCGGGTCGTCCATCATCGACTGCAGGTCCACGTACGGGATGTCCGTGACGATCTCCACCGCGGGCTTCAGCGCGAACAGCGGCCCCGCGAACTCGCGGAGCTCCTCGACCGGCCCTGCGTACGTGAACAGCGCCCCGCACATCAGCTTGCCGACCAGGTCCTCGGGTATGAATGGCTCCGGGGGCGCCGGCAGATAGATAGCGCCGCCACCCATCTCGTCGGGCGCGTTCAGGCCGAGGTCGCGGAAGGTGCGCACCACCTCGGGCGCGTTCTCCGGCAGGAAGAGCAGCATGACGAGGCTCATCCGCGGCAGCGCGTGCACCCGCAGCGTCAGCGAGGTCGCCACGCCGAAGTTGCCGCCGCCGCCGTGCAGCGCCCAGAACAGCTCCGGATTCTCCTCCGCGTCCGTGTGGACGTGCTTGCCCTCGGCGGTGATCAGGTCGGCGGCCAGCAGATTGTCGCTGGCGAGACCGAACTTCCGCTCCAGCCAACCCGATCCGCCGCCCAGCGTGAAGCCGCCGACGCCGGTGGTGGACACCCGGCCGCCGGTGGTCGCCACGTGGAACGGCTGGCACGCGTGGTCCATCTGGGCCATGGTCGCCCCGCCCTCGACCCGTACCGTCATGTCCTCCGGGTCCACGACGACACCGTGCATCCGGCGGAGATCGACGATCAGCGCGCCGTCGATCATGGAGGTCCCGGCGACGCTGTGTCCGCCGCCACGGACCGCGATCGGCAGGTCGGCCTCACGGCCGAACAGGATCGCGTTGGACACGTCGGCCTGGGTGGCGCACTGGGCGATCACCGACGGGCGCCGGTCGATCATGCCGTTGTGCAGGGCGCGGGACTCGTCATAGCCCGGATCGCCGGGTGTGATCACCTCGCCGGCCAGATCCTCGACCAGTCCGGCCAGGGCGCTCTCGGAGACATGGGGAGCCATGGGAGCCCCCCTTTCGTACGGGGGGACGGGACCTTCTCATCGTAGGTCCGGCCCCCTTGGGGCGCCCCTCAGCCTCCGTACGCGCCGGCCTCCGTACGCGGCGCAGGGCCGCCCGCACGCGTCGGCCTCCGTACGCGGCGCCGGGCCGCCCGCACGCGCCGGCCTCCGTACGCGGCGCCGGGCCGCCCGTACGGCCCGCCGGCCGCTCCGTACGCGCCGCTAGCCGCCGTACGCCCCGCTCGCCGTCAGCCGCAGCGCCGTGTCGATCAGCGGGACGTGGCTGAAGGCCTGCGGGAAGTTCCCCACCTGCCGCTGGAGCCGCGGGTCCCACTCCTCGGCGAGCAGCCCCAGGTCGTTGCGGAGTCCGAGCAGCTTCTCGAAGAGCGTCCGCGCCTCGTCGACCCGGCCGATCATCGCCAGGTCGTCCGCCAGCCAGAACGAACAGGCGAGGAACGCGCCCTCGTCGCCCTCCAGGCCGTCCACACCGGCCTCCTCACCGGCCGTCGGATAGCGCAGCACGAAGCCGTCCTCCGTGGACAGCTCGCGCTGGATCGCCTCGATCGTGCCGATGACCCGCTTGTCGTCCGGCGGCAGGAAGCCCATCTGCGGGATCAGCAGCAGCGAGGCGTCCAGCTCCTGCGAGCCGTACGACTGCGTGAAGGTGTTCCGCTCCTTGTCGTAGCCCTTCTCGCAGACGTCCCGGTGGATCTCGTCGCGCAGCTCGCGCCAGCGCTCCAGCGGGCCGTCGGCGTCCCCGGACTCGATCAGCTTGATCGTGCGGTCCACGGCCACCCAGGCCATCACCTTGGAGTGCACGAAGTGGCGGCGCGGGCCGCGGACCTCCCAGATGCCCTCGTCGGGCTGGTCCCAGTGCTTCTCCAGGTAGTTGATCAGCTTGATCTGGAGCAGGGAGGCGTAGTCGTTGCGGGACAGGCCCGTCATGTGCCCGAGGTGGAGGGCCTCGGTGACCTCGCCGTACACGTCCAGCTGGAGCTGGTTCGCGGCGCCGTTGCCGACCCGGACCGGGCCGGAGTTCTCGTAGCCGGGGAGCCAGTCGAGCTCCGCCTCGCCGAGCTCCCGCTCGCCCGCGATCCCGTACATGATCTGCAGGTTCTCCGGGTCGCCCGCGACGGCGCGCAGCAGCCAGTCCCGCCAGGCGCGGGCCTCCTCGCGGTAGCCGGTGCGGAGCATCGAGGAGAGGGTGATCGCCGCGTCCCGCAGCCAGGTGTAGCGGTAGTCCCAGTTCCGTACGCCGCCGATCTCCTCCGGCAGCGAGGTCGTCGGCGCGGCGACGATCCCGCCCGTCGGCGCGTACGTCAGCGCCTTCAGGGTGATCAGCGAACGGATCACGGCCTCCCGGTACGGGCCGTGGTAGGTGCAGTGCTCGACCCACTCGCGCCAGAAGTCGGCGGTCGCCTCCAGCGAGCCCTCCGGGTCCGGCAGCGCCGGCGGCTCCTTGTGCGAGGGCTGCCAGGAGATCGTGAAGGTGATCCGCTCCCCGGGCGTGACCGTGAACTCGGAGTACGTCGTCAGGTCCTTGCCGTGCGTCTCCACGTCGGCGTCCAGCCACACCGAGTCGGGCCCGGCGACCGCGACCGTGCGCTCCCCGACCTTGTGCACCCACGGCACGATCCGGCCGTAGCTGAACCGCATCCGCAGCGAGGAACGCATCCGCACCCGGCCCGAGACGCCCTCGACGATCCGGATCAGCTGCGGCGCGCCGTCACGCGGCGGCATGAAGTCGGTCACCCGGACCGTGCCGCGCGGCGTGTCCCACTCGGACTCCAGGATCAGCGAGTCGCCCACGTAGCGGCGCCGGTCGGCCGGGGCCGGCTCGGCGTCCGCGGGACCCGCCGGGCTCACCCGCCAGAATCCGTGCTCCTCGGTGCCGAGCAGCCCGGCGAAGACGGCGTGCGAGTCGAAGCGGGGGAGACACAGCCAGTCGACACTGCCGTCCCGGCAGACCAGGGCGGCGGTCTGCATGTCTCCGATGAGTGCGTAATCCTCGATGCGCCCGGCCACGTGCTTCACTCCAGTCGTACGGCCACGTCCGCCCCCGAGGGGGCGCTTGCTGCTGATGTGCGTGATGTCTGTGCGATGTCGGCAAGGCCAGTGTGCGGGACGAACCGGTCTGCTCGACGGGACGAGCGGGCCTGCTCGACGGGACGGGCCTGCCTGAGCGGCGGGCGACGCCGGCCTCCTCTGCGGGCGGTGTCCGAGCAGAATACGTGCCACCCCGGCGAGCGTAGTGATCACACGGGCCGCGCGCTGCTCCACCCGGGTGAGCTGCGCCTTCCCCCGGCTCCGGCCGCCGCGTCGCCGTCCGTGAACACCCGACTGCCGCGTGTGGCCGGAAGCGGTCTCCCGATGTCGCTGATACCCTGGTACCCCGTGGACCGGTGGGAAACGGCGACAGCCGAGGACCCCGAAACCGCAGCGACGGCACCCCCCGATTCTTCCGGAGGGGACGCCGGTACGCACCTCCAGAACGCGACCACGGGAGCCCCCTCTTGGCGATGCCGCCCAACACCACGACGACCAAGCACATCTTCGTCACCGGGGGTGTCGCCTCCTCCCTCGGCAAGGGCCTGACCGCCTCCAGCCTGGGTGCGCTCCTCAAGGCCCGCGGACTGCGGGTCACGATGCAGAAGCTCGACCCGTACCTGAACGTCGACCCGGGCACGATGAACCCCTTCCAGCACGGTGAGGTGTTCGTCACCAACGACGGCGCCGAGACCGACCTGGACATCGGCCACTACGAGCGCTTCCTCGACGTCGACCTCGACGGCTCGGCCAACGTCACCACCGGCCAGGTCTACTCGCAGGTCATCGCCAAGGAGCGGCGCGGCGAGTACCTCGGCGACACCGTGCAGGTGATCCCGCACATCACGAACGAGATCAAGTCCCGGATCCGCCGCATGGCGACCGACGACGTCGACGTCGTCATCACCGAGGTCGGCGGCACGGTCGGCGACATCGAGTCGCTGCCGTTCCTGGAGACCGTCCGCCAGGTCCGCCACGAGGTCGGCCGCGACAACGTCTTCGTCGTGCACATCTCGCTGCTGCCCTACATCGGCCCGTCCGGCGAGCTGAAGACCAAGCCGACCCAGCACTCGGTCGCCGCCCTGCGCAACATCGGCATCCAGCCCGACGCGATCGTGCTGCGCGCCGACCGCGAGGTCCCGACCGCCATCAAGCGCAAGATCTCGCTGATGTGCGACGTCGACGAGGCCGCGGTCGTCGCCGCGATCGACGCCAAGTCGATCTACGACATCCCGAAGGTCCTGCACACCGAGGGCCTGGACGCCTACGTCGTCCGCAAGCTCGACCTGCCCTTCCGTGACGTGGACTGGACCGTCTGGGAGGACCTCCTGGACCGCGTCCACAACCCGGAGCACGAGGTCACGGTCGCGCTCGTCGGCAAGTACATCGACCTGCCCGACGCCTACCTGTCGGTCACCGAGGCCATGCGCGCCGGCGGCTTCGCCAACAAGGCGCGGGTCAAGGTCAAGTGGGTCACCTCCGACGACTGCAAGACCCCGGCCGGCGCCGCCAAGCAGCTCGGCGACGTCGACGGCATCCTCATCCCCGGCGGCTTCGGCGACCGCGGTGTGTCCGGCAAGGTCGGCGCGATCCAGTACGCCCGCGAGAACAAGGTGCCGCTGCTCGGCATCTGCCTCGGCCTGCAGTGCATCGTGATCGAGGCCGCCCGGAACCTGGCCGACATCCCCGAGGCCAACTCCACCGAGTTCGACCCGGCCACCGCGCACCCCGTCGTCTCCACGATGGAGGAGCAGCTGGCCTACGTCGAGGGCGCCGGCGACCTGGGCGGAACGATGCGCCTGGGCCTCTACCCGGCGAAGCTCGCCGAGGGCTCGGTCGTCCGCGAGGCCTACAGCGACGAGCCGTACGTCGAGGAGCGCCACCGTCACCGCTACGAGGTGAACAACGCGTACCGCGCGGAGCTGGAGAAGAAGGCCGGCCTGGTCTTCTCCGGCACCTCCCCTGACAACAAGCTCGTCGAGTTCGTCGAGTACCCGAAGGAGATCCACCCCTACCTGGTCGCCACCCAGGCGCACCCGGAGCTGAAGTCCCGCCCGACCCGCCCGCACCCGCTCTTCGCGGGCCTGGTGAAGGCGGCCGTGGAGCGCAAGACGGCGAAGTAGTACGGCGTAACGTTGCCGGGGTGCGGGTCCCTTCGCGGGACCGGCACCCCGGTTTTTGTACGTGGTCATGTGGGAGGACGACTGATGCAGGTGCAGGACACCCCGGAGGAGTGGCGGGTCGTCGCCACCACCACCCCCTTCACGGGCAAGAAGACGAGTGTCCGCACGGACGACGTGGTCATGCCGGACGGTTCCGTCGCCCGCCGCGACTACCAGGTCCACCCCGGCTCCGTCGCCGTCCTCGCCCTCGACGAGCAGGACCGCGTGCTCGTCCTCCGGCAGTACCGGCACCCCGTGCGGCAGAAGCTCTGGGAGATCCCGGCCGGGCTCCTCGACGTGCCCGGCGAGAACCCGCTGCACGCCGCCCAGCGCGAGCTGTACGAGGAGGCGCACGTCAAGGCGGGGGACTGGCGGGTCCTGACCGACCTCTACACCTCGCCCGGCGGCTCCGACGAGGCCGTACGGATCTTCCTGGCGCGGGACCTCGCGGAGGCGGAGGGCGCGCGGTACGAGGTCGCCGACGAGGAGGCCGACATGGAGCTGGCGCGGGTGCCGCTGGGGGAGCTGGTGCGGGGGGTGCTTTCGGGATCGCTGCACAACACGTGCCTGGTGGCGGGGGTGCTGGCGGTGGCGGCGGCGTCGTCGGGTGACGGCCTGGACGCGCTGCGGCCCGCGTCCGCGCCGTGGCCGGCCCGCCCGTTCGAGGCGTAACGCGCCGGCCCGCCGCGTGGGCCCGCGCCCGGCTGGGCGTCGCCCGGGCCCACCCGCCGTGGGGGCAATCGTCCCGCTGGGGCGGGACGGGTGGGCACACGGGACGGCGCCCTCCAGCGGCGCCTCCGCGTTCCGGGCCTGGACCCGCACCACCAGTGCACTGCGCACGGGGTGCGGGTTCAGGCGCGGGAGCCTCTGGCGCCGGCAGGGGCGCCGTTCCGTTGTGCCCACCCGTTCCGCCCCAGCGGAACGATTGCCCACAACGGCGGGGCGCCGGCCCACAACGGGGGTGGTGTGAAGATC